>CAYGCK010000003.1:0-13500 GCA_964348395.1 uncultured Candidatus Saccharibacteria bacterium
AAAGAATTCGATAAACGGCAAACGGAACGAGCGAGTATTTTCGCAAAATACCAAACAAAAACCTGATCGCCAGAAGCCCGACCACGAAGGAAGTCAAAATCCCCACGGCAAAACTCCCACCCTGAACAGCTAGCTCCCCCACCCGCCATACCTCAAAAAGCTGGTAAAATCCCGCCCCCAAAACGATCGGTACCGATATCAAAAACGAAAAGTGCGCCGAGCGCTCGCGCTTGAGGCCCCGACCCATACCGGTCAAGATTGTAACTCCGGAGCGTGAGACCCCGGGAACCAGTGCGAGGGTCTGGGCGGCGCCTATCAATAAAACGTCCAAAAGGTTCGCTCCTTCCTTTCGCGAAGGCATACGTCTGTAAAACCACTCAACCGCAAACATTAAAAAGGCAACAGTGATCAGCGAATAAGCAACCAGGTGAGGAGAGCGAAGGTTAGCCTCGATAAAATCCCCCACCAAAAGACCCGTCACCCCCGCTGGGACCGACGCCAGTAGTATAAAAACTATCATCCGCCAGGAGTGGGTCTTGAAAAGGGCGATCCACGCCTTATCAAACCACCACAAAAGGGCGAACGCCGTGCCCAAGTGAAGCGCCGCGTCAAAAGCGAGCGTGTGCGGCACCCACCCCAAAAGCTCAGGAAAAATAATCAAATGTCCTGAAGAGGAGACGGGGAATATTTCGGTCAAGCCCTGAACTACCCCTAAAACTATAGCTTGATACAAAGGCATCACCAAACCGGAAACCGCTTATGGAGAATCTTAAAAACCCAGGCGGTTGTTATTCCGATAGCCCCCCCAACCAATATATCCAACGGGTAGTGCACGCCAACCAAAACCCGCCCGGCCCCCACCGCAGCCGCCATCAAAAATATAACCGCACCGGGGATTTTTTCCGTAAAGAATACCGACGCGGCAAGCGCGGTCAAAAAAGCGGTGTGACCCGAGGGAAAGGAACCGTAAAACTCCCTGGGTTGCATAGCTATTAAGGGTTCAAATTCCCCCACCACGAAAGGTCGGGGAGCGGAGACCAGAGTCTTAATAATCTCGGAAATCGTATAAGCCACGACCACCGAAACCATAATGCGCACAATATCGTGTCGCTCCCGGCGAACCCAAAGATAGGGTATAACGAGCAAGGAAAAAAAGACCAGGTATTGAGCCAAAAAAACAAGAACGCCGTCGCTTAACTGCATATGAAAAGGTAATTTCCACCCATACCCCCTAAAAACCCGGGAAGGGGAATCTTGATCACCTCAACGTTAGCAAAAACCTTAACGAGCAAGCGTTTAAACACCCCTAATTCAAGTCCGCTCGCGCGGTTTATGACCACCACCCCACCCGCGCGGGTTACGCGCTTGAGATCTCGCAAAAATCTTCCTTCTTCAAAATGAAGAGGAAAGTTGCCACCCAGATAAGCGTCGACGAAGGTTAAATCGAAGGGCTCGCCCAAATAGCTCTTTATGTACTCTCCCCCATCCCCCACCACAACCGTAAGGTTTTGGATTTTGTCCAAATCGAAAAACTCCCGCGCCACCCTTATAATCTCAGGGTCGAGCTCTATTCCGGTGACGGCAAGCTTAGGAAATTCTCTAGTCAAAAGATGAAGTATCGTCCCTCCCCCGACCCCCACGACTAGCGCTCGCTTTGGATCCTCGAGCCGGGATGCAACCTCCTTCGTCGCTCGTGCCCAATAGCGCTCCGAAAGCGTCGGGGTATCAAGCGAGACGGATTGGGGATAACCCCCAACCTCCAGGACCAAACCCCCAGCATCTGCCCAAACGTTTATCGGTCCCGAGTGGGATGACACGGTTGAATAGATGATCCGCGGCTTATCGGCGGATAATTTTCTTGCCGACATAGGGGACGAGGGCAGTAGGGACTTTGACCGATCCGTCTTCCTGTTGGTAGTTTTCCAAAATGGCGATAAGCGCCCGGGAAATCGCGATAGCCGTACCGTTTAGAGTATGAAGATAATCCGTAGCCCCGTCCTTCCTCTTGTATTTGACGTTTAAACGTCGCGCCTGGTAGTCGGTGGTGTTTGAGGTCGAGGTTATCTCCCCCCACTCCCCTCGCCCAGGCATCCACGCCTCAAGGTCGAACTTGCGGTAAGCCGCCGCCCCCAAATCACCGGAGGCGATATCGACGACCCGATAAGGGATTTTTAGCCCTTTGAATATCTTCTCCTCGAGCTTGAGGAGGTAATCGTGCATCTTTTCCGATTCCTCTGGTCGGCAAAATACGAACATCTCGACTTTGGAGAACTGGTGAACCCGGTAGAGCCCTTTGGATTCTTGCCCGTAAGTACCGGCTTCCCTCCTAAAGCAGTGGGAGAATCCAGCGTACTTTAGGGGAAGATCCTCGGCTTTAAGGACTTGGTCGGCGTGATAGCCGCCGAGCGTTATCTCCGCGGTTCCAATCAACCCTAAATCCTCCTCTTCGACCATATAGATATTGGATTCCGGACCGCGCGGGACAAACCCTACCCCGTCTATAATTTCGCTTTTGGCCAGGTCTGGAGTTACAAAGGGCGTAAACCCCTCATCCATAAGCAAGTCAAAAGCATATTTTATAAGCGCAAACTCCAAGAGAGCCGCCTCGTTTTTGAGGTAGTAGAACTTAGCTCCAGCAACGTTGGAGCCGGCTTCAAAGTCGATAAGGTCAAGGTTTTGGGAAAGCTCCTCGTGGTTTTTGGCTTTAAAAGGTAGGGTCTTGGGTTTGCCTTTCTTGAGGACCTTGTTTTTCTCCACGCCGCCGCGAGGCGTTTTGGGGTGGATGAGGTTGGGAAGCTGCCAAAGGAGATGTTGTATCTGTTCCTCGATATTTTTGAGTTGGGGTTCGAGGTTTTTGAGCTCCTGCTTTATCTCGGTCGCCCGCTCTATATCTTTTTTTGTTGGCTTCTTCTTTCTGCCGCGCTTACTAAGTCTGTTCTGCTCGGCTCGCAATCGCTCAACTTGAACTCTAAGCTGCGAACGGGCGTCTGAGAACTTCTCTAGTTCGGAGACGTCAACCTTCATCCCCCGCTCGGCGGCGACCTCTTTGATCTCTTTCAGGTTTTCTGCAACAAACTTAGGATCGAGCATTACTTAGTGACTAGTAACCAATGACCAGAGGTCAGTGCTGCTACTAAAATAACATCCCAACTTGCTACAAACCAAGCTCGTCCGATATCCCCTGCATCGCACCAAGCGCTATGCCCACAAACTCAGAAAGCTCTATACCCAACTTCTCTTCACAAAGCTCTATCTGGTCCCGGTGAACCCCGGCGGCGAAGGACTTCTCGTTCCATTTCTTAAGGACCGAGTCGGCGGTTACCGAGGAAAGCTTTTTATCCGGACGAACCAAGGCGACCGCGACCACTAAACCAGTCAGCTCGTCGCAGGTGTAAAGCGCCCACTCAAGCCGCGTCTTGGGCTCGGGCAGGTTATGCCGACCCCAGGCGTGGGTTTTGACGGCGTTCACCAACCACACCTCTTCGCCTCGTTTTTCAAGTTCCTCTATGAGTTTTAAGGGATGCTCTTCTGGAAACTTTTCGTAATCGGCGTCGTGCACAAGTCCGGCTAAGGCGTACTTTTCCTCATCCTCCCCCAAACGACGGGCCAGAGCACGCATCACGGCCTCAACCGCGAACATATGTTTTACAAGATTTTTGTTTTTTGTCCAGTTTTGAACTAGTTCGAACGCCTCTTCTCGCGTCATTTCTTGGGTCGAAGGGCGGGGAAGAGCATAACTTCCCTAATTGAAGCGGTGTCCGTCAAAAGCATAAAGAGCCGTTCCATACCCACTCCCAAACCCGAGGTGGGAGGCATTCCATACTCCATGGCCTCCAAAAAATCCTCATCGACGGGGTGTGTCTCCAATTGACCCTCCTTTCGGAGCTTCGCTTGGGCCTCGAAATTCTCCCTCAAAAGCAAGGGGTCGTTCCCCTCAGAATAGCTTAAGCCGTGCTCCCGGCCGGCGATAAATATCTCAAAATTCTCCACATACTCGGGGTCATCTTCAACTGTCTTGGCAAGCGGCATGATATCGCGTGGATAGTTGGTAACGAGGGTAGGTTGGACGAGCTTTGGTTCGACTTTGGCCGCAAAAATCTCCTCAAGAATCTGTCCCTTAACGTGCTTTCCTTTAATATCCACCCCAAGCTTTTTCGCCTCCGCCCGAGCGTTTTCCAAGCTTTTTACCTTGGTCCAGTCCAACTTCGTCTGCTCCCAAACCGCCTCGACCATCGATACCCTCTTCCACGGCGGCTTGAAGTCAATCTTTTTGCCCCGGTAGGTAGTTTTTGTTGAGCCCAAAACTTCCTTTGCGATGTGTGAAAACATGTGCTCGGCAAACCTCATGTTATCCTTGTAATCGGCGTAAGCCCACATGGTTTCCATTTGCAGAAACTCAGGGTTGTGGGTGGAGTCCACACCTTCGTTTCTAAAATCGACGGAGAACTCAAAAATCTTCTCATACCCCCCAACTATTAATCGCTTCAGATACATCTCGTTTGAAATGCGAAGATAGAAGTCGGTATCAAGAGCATTGAAATGGGTTACAAACGGGCGCGCCAGGGTTCCGCCATAAAGAGACTGTAAACTAGGGGTAAGTACCTCGGTATAACCCTCTTTTAGGAGAAAACCGCGCATGCTTTGGATAATCTGGGAAATCTTGTCAAAACGCTCTTTAACCTCGGGATTGAGGATGAGATCCAAGTAGCGGCGTCTGTATCGTTCCTCCACATCCGCCAGCCCGGATTTGGCAGGAAGGGGAAGGAGAGATTTGGTCAAAAGAACAAAATCCGAGGCCTCTATGGTCAGCTCTCCGGATGCGGTCTTGAACGTCTTCCCCAATACCCCCACAAAATCCCCAATATCCACAAGTTCTAGAATCTCGGCTATCTGTTTGGTTATGGAGTCGGATTTGAAGGCGACTTGGATCTTGCCGGTCTCGTCCTTTAAGTCCGTGAAGGAGATCTTCCCATGCTCGCGCCAGCCCACAATCCGTCCCGCAACTTCAACCTTGCTTCCGAGCTTACTCCTTATGGCCTGGGAAACGGTGTGTTTGCGGGCAAACTTGGAAAGGTACGGGTTGATACCCAGTTCCTTAAGTTTTTTTAGTTTCTTTAACCTCTCACCGCGAAGCTCTTCAATAGGACGAGGCATAATCAGGAGAATTATACAAGTAGACGGTGGTTAGTAGCCAGTTACTTAATTTCGAGGATGTGGTAGGTGAGGTTACCAACGGGAGCTTCGACCTTAATCTCTTCTCCTACCTTGCGGCCCAAAAGGGCTTGTCCTAGGGGAGATTCGTGGGAAATCTTTCCAGCTGCCGGGTCAGCCTCGTGCGCCCCTACAACCTGGAACTCCTGCTCGTTGCCGTCGAGATGAACCTTTACGGTTGAACCGATGGCGATCTCCCCAGCCGCGCTCTTTTTAACGACTTCGACGCGCTTTAAGATATCCTCCAATTCAGATATTCGCCCTTCTACAAAGGCCTGCTCGTCTCGAGCCGCGTCGTATGCAGCGTTTTCCGTGACGTCGCCGAGCTCGCGCGCTTTCTGGAGTTTTTCCGCAACCTCCTTGCGACGAGTGTTTACCAGCTCGTCGTGCTCGGTTTTCAATTTTTCCAGACCCTCCTGGGTCAGGTATACTTTCTCGTTTTCCATAAGTGCACACTCCCCAAATAAAAAATAACGACCCCAGCTTGCAAGTATCACACGAGGGACACTTTATTGGGGATCAATTGCCCCCAAATTTAACAAATCAATCCTTAAAAGTCAAAGCAAAATTCCCTGGTTCGATCCTGGTGCCGCCAACCGGATTCGAACCGGTGTTTTAGCGTTGAGAACGCTACGTCCTGGACCAGGCTAGACGATGGCGGCAAGACCAAATAATTATACCTCTAGTCCCCTAAAGATTCCCTAAGCGCACGCAGGGGAAGAAGCGCGCAATCCCGACGCGAGGAGGTCAAGGTTCCCCCAAACCAGGAAACGATCCCCTCGTCATCGAGTTTGGAGAGCTCTTTTCGGGTTTTTCCTTTGATATGTTCCGATAACATGGAGGCGGCGGCAACTGAAACGACGCATCCGTCGGTCTCAAACCGCGCTTCCTTAACCTTAGGAGGATTGCCCGCCAAAATGAGTCCGACCTCAACGACGTCCCCGCACAAAGGGTTGGTAAACCTCGCCTTGTGGGTCGGCTTTTCAAGTTTGCCCCAATTTCTCGGGTTTTTGGCGTGGTCTAGTATCTCCTCCCTGTAAAACTTCACGATAGGACCTTTCTTGCTCCCTCAAGAGCCTCTATTAACCGATCGACATCCTCGCGTGTGTTGTAGAGATAAAAACTCGCTCGCGCCGTCGCGACCAAACCCAAATGACTGTGAAGAGGCATCGCGCAGTGGTGGCCGGAGCGAATGGCCACTCCCTCCTGATCCAAGACGGTCGCCAAATCGTGAGGGTGCATCCCCTCGACCGAAAAGGAGACCACGCCTCCACGCTCTTCCGCAGAGGGCGGGCCGTAGACGGTTAACCCTTCAACCGCGGATAACCGCTCGAGAGCATAGGCCGTGAGAGCATCCTCGTGCTCTCTAACCGCATCCATCCCGAGCTCCGACAAATAATCGAAAGCCGCGCCAAACCCCACGACCCCGGCGATATTGGGCGTCCCCGCCTCAAAGCGATATGGCGGATCCTTATAGAGGGATTCTTTGAGGTGAACCTCTCTTATCATCTCTCCCCCACCGTGAAACGGTGGAAGGCTTTTTGCAACGTCGCGCCTGATAAAAAGAGCGCCTACTCCCGTAGGACCCAACATCTTGTGGGCGGAGAAGGCATAAAAATCCGCGCCGAGGGAGGAAACGTTGACCGGCAAATGAGGCACCGCCTGTGCCCCGTCGACCAAAACATAGGGTTTAGGGTCTAGGGTTTTGGCGAACCTGATCAGTTCCCGAACGGGGTTGATTGTTCCCAAGACATTTGAGACGTGGGTGAAGGAGAGAAGCTTTGGTTTCACCCGCGAAATCGCCTTTTCCGTCTCTTCCAAAAACCCTTCTTGAGTAACTGGAATAAACTCTAGATTTATCCCTATGTCCTGCACCAGAAGCTGCCAAGGAACTATATTGGAGTGGTGCTCCATTAGCGTCAAAAGCACGTTGTCGCCCGCTTTAAGATAGCCCTTCCCCAAAGCTTGCGCGACCAAATTTATCCCTTCCGTCGTTCCGCTGGTAAAGACTATCTCCTCGGTCGCGGCTCCTACAAATTTCGCTGCCTTTCCTCGAGTCTCCTCGTAAGCGGCTGTTGCACGCTCCGCCAAGGTATGGATTCCGCGGTGTATATTGGAGTTAATCTCTTCGTAGTAGCGGGAAACGGCGCCCACAACCGCCCGGGGTTTTTGAGAGGTTGCGGCGTTGTCCAGATAGACGAGCGGTTTGCCGTTTATCAATTGAGCAAGTATTGGGAAATCCTTCTTAAGCTTTTGGGAGTCAAACACTTTAGTTATATCTCAACCGAGACCTCGTCGCCTTCGACCTTGACTTTGTAGGTTTTAATAGGAACCGTAGCCGGTAGAAAACGGACCGCTCCGCTTTTTACGTTAAACCGAGAACCGTGACAAGGACACTCTACCTCCTCGTCTATCAAAACCCCCTCCCCCAGCGAGCACCGCGCGTGCGTACAGATGTCGTCTATGGCGAAAAACTCCTCGCCCAGGCGAGCCACCGCCACCGTCTTCCCCTCAACCTCGAAGGGTCTGATCTGTCCGTCCGAAATGTCCGAGGTTTTTGCGACTTTAGCCCAAGGCATAGTTTTTTACCTTTTCCAAGTCCGAGATTACCTTCTTGCCCTTTATGCTTGCAAGGTTGGGGGTTCCCAAAACCCCTTCCAAAAAGCCTCCGACGATCAGATCGCGAGCCTGTTTTTCTGAAATACCGCGGCTTGTTAAGTAAAAAAGCTGCTCCTCGTCCACGACCCCCACCGTAGCCGCGTGGGAGGCGCGAACGTCATCTGCCTCAATCTCAAGATATGGAAAAGTTTCGACCTTTGCCCCTTTGCCAAAGACCAGGGCCCGCCCCTCAAAAAAGTCATCGGATTTGATCGCCTTCTTTTCCATCCTTATCAAACCCTTAATCCGGGCGGATGCGTCGTCAAAAACAACACCGCGAACAATTATTCGCCCCTTTGTCGAAGGAGCCGTGTGCACGGTTGAAAGGTCTAGGTCCACAACGTCTTTACCGCGCGCGGCAAAAACTACCACAAGCTCCTCGGCCTCCCCTTCTTTTGCTAAAGGGACCTCGATTTTTTCGGTTCTTTTGCCCGCGATAGCCGCAAAAATCATCCTACCGATCCTTCCATTTCAAGCTCTATCAAACGATTGAGCTCGACAGCATACTCCAAAGGAAGCTCCTTAACTATCGGCTCGACAAACCCGTTTACCACGAGAGAGGTAGCAAGCTCCTCCGACAGGCCACGGCTTGTCAGGTAAAAAAGCTGTTCCTCTCCGACTTTGGATACCTTAGCTTCGTGTTCGACGGAGACCTCCCTCTCGTTAACACGCATCGTAGGATAGGTATCCGAGCGGGATTTTGGATCCAGTATCAGAGCGTCGCAACGGACGTTTGACCGAGATCCAACCGCCCCAGGATTTATCTCCAAAAGCCCCCGGTAGGAGGTTCGTCCCCCGCCCCGGCTTATCGACTTTGAGGTAATAACGGAGGAGGTATGGGGAGCGGCGTGTATCGCCTTGGCCCCGGCGTCTTGGTGCTGACCCGCTCCGGCGTAAGCTAAGGAAAGAACCTCGCCGCGGGCTCCTTTGCCCATAAGATACACCGACGGATACTTCATAGTGACGCGACTCCCCAAATTCCCATCTATCCACTCCATAACCCCATCCCTTTCCACTCTGGCACGCTTGGTGACCAAGTTATAGACGTTGTGGCTCCAATTTTGAATGGTGGTGTATCGGACACGAGCCCCAGGCTTAACAATGATCTCAACCACAGCAGCGTGCAACGATCCACTGGAGTAGGTTGGGGCGGTGCAACCCTCGACATAATGCACAAAGCTCCCCTCCTCCGCGACGATGAGGGTCCGCTCGAACTGCCCCATTTGAGCGGCGTTAATGCGAAAGTAAGCCTGAAGTGGAAGCTTGACCTCAACACCCGCGGGCACATAAACAAACGAGCCTCCGCTCCAGCATGCGGTGTTTAAAGCGGCAAATTTATTATCGGCAGCAGGTACAACAGTGCCGAAATATTTTTTAACAATCTCGGGATGTTCGGCTAAACCCTCATCCATGGATAAAAAGACAATTCCCTGGCGGGCAAGATCGCGTCTTAACGACCCGTAAATGACCTCGCTATCGTACTGAGCTTTGACTCCAGCCAAAAATTTTCGTTCGGCGGCCGGTACGCCGAGGCGATCGTAGGTTTTGCGGATGGCTTGAGGAACGTCTTCCCACCGCCTGGCTTGACGGTCGGAAGGACGAACGTAGTAATGGATGTCGTCGAAGTCAATAGCCGAAAGATCGGCCCCCCAGATGGGTAAGGGTTTTTGCGTAAAAGTTTCCAATGCCTTGAGGCGGACCTTACCCATCCAAGAAGTTTCGTTCTTGGTATGCGAGATTTCCTGCACAACACTCCTTGAGAGCCCTTTCTTGGCTTTAAAGGTATGGGTTTCCGGGTCCGACCACCCGGATTTGTAGGTTTTAAGCTCCTCAATATCTCTATTCATCACTTGTTACCTGTTACTTGCAACTTGCTACTTAATAGATTTGTATCCTTCCTTCTCTAACCGCGCCGCAAGTTCCTCGCCCCCGGATTCCACAATTCGCCCCCCGACCATGACGTGCACGCGATCCACCTTAAGGTGTTCAAGAATGCGCCGATAATGCGTTATGAGCAAAACTCCAACTCCCACTTTAGCGAGATTTCTAATTTTGTCCGCAATGAGTTTTAAGGCGTCTACGTCTAGTCCGGAATCAACCTCGTCAAAGACGGCAAAGCGAGGCGAAAGTACCAAAGCCTGGAAAACCTCGCTGCGCTTCTTTTCCCCGCCCGAAAAATTCAAATTGACCTCGCGGCGCAGAAACTCCTCCCCCAGACCGACGCCAGTGGAGAGATTTTTTAGTTTGGCAACCAACTTCGACGGTTCCTCACCTTTTCCTAACCCGGAAAGCGAAGTTTTTAAGAAGTTGAAAAGCGAAACCCCCTCGACGCCGACGGGGTGCTGAAACCCGAGGAAAAGCCCCGCCTTGGCTCGCTGCTGCGGTTTAAGGGAGGTAATTTTTTTGCGCCCCAAAAATACCTCCCCCGCGCTTATCTCGTAGGCCGGATGCCCTGCCAACGCCAGAGCCAGGGTGGACTTCCCAGAACCGTTGGGACCCATCAGGGCGTGTATCTCGCCACCTTCCATCTCGAGCGTGACCCCCTTAACGACCTGTTCTCCCTCGACTCTAACTTTTAAGTTCTGGATTTTCAGTTTTGCTTTTTGCACTTTTTTAAAGTATTCCAAGTTGTGCTTTGGCCTCCTCGGATAGCCTTTCTAGACTCCACGGGGGATCCCAAACCACCTCAACCTTTGCCTCCTTAACCCCGTCGGTCGCCAGAACCGCCCTCTTTACTCCGCTCAAAAGCTCTGAAAGATACGGACAAAAAGGTGTGGTTGCGGTCATCTCGACCGAAACTTTCCCTCCCGATTCCTGAATCTTATATATAAGCCCGAGGTCGACAACATTCAGCTTAAGTTCCGGATCGATGACTTTTTTGAGGGAAGAAATTATCGCCTTCTTCATCGCCGTCTCTTAAGCTGAGAGTTCGCTACGACCGAACCCGCTATCGGGAGAAGTTGGTGAGGGGCGTGCGTGACCAGATCGGCCAGGGTTACTTCCCGAAGGGTTTTATGCAGATGTCGCTGCAAAATTAGCCAAAAATCACGGGTCAGGCACTCCCCCGCGGCGACGCAGTCTGTAAGTTGACAGGTCACCATATGAAGCGGTCCCTCCAGAGCCTCTATTACCTCAATGACGCTGATCCTCTCCGGAGACCGGACCAGAAAATAGCCCCCGCCTTTACCGCGACGAGAGCCCAAAAGATGGGCGCGTCTTAGATCCAAAGCTATTTGTTCCAAAAACGGTTGCGGGAGATGGAAATAATTTGCAGCCTTGGAAATTGGCTGAGGTCCGTCGACCAGTTTCTCAGAAAGAAAGGCCATCAATAAAAGCCCATAATCTCCGCGCGAAGTGACCAATTTTGGCATCTCAAATTAATTCCTAGCAAATAAGTCGGAATTAAGCAAACACCCCATAACTTTCAACCCCAGGGGTTGGGAGTTCAGAACCTCCGGTTTGGGTGATAAAATAGACTAGCCACTCATTGGGAGGTGGTGCAACGGTAGCACAGTGGGTTCTGGACCCATTAATCTAGGTTCGAGTCCTAGCCTCCCAGCCAAATTGGGCACCCTGAAGTGACCGACTTCCCTAAATACCCCGCAACTGCCGCTAAATCTCCAAAATTTCTTAAAAAGTCTCGGACCGAAGCACCAAAATGTTAAAGTTTGATCGTTCTGCTTATGAAGATTAGGCCAAGGTCTAATCTCGCTGAACCCCTCCCTTTACTATCATCAGAGTATCTCGCACTAGAAGTGCCGGTAGAGCGTGGGTAAAGAGGAGACGGAACTTCTTGTCTGCTTCTGGAGGAGAACTACTCCCAAATGAAATACAGGTTGAAGAGGATATAGGACTCAAAGTCGGTAAACCTCAACGGCCAGTGGCAACAGATGGAAGCAGACAAATTTCCACCAACGGCAACCGGGTCAACGTCAGGTTCAACTCGGACGGCGTGAACGTCAACAACAACTGGGACGATAACCGCAATTCGAACATCGGGTTGGCCGTTGCTCGGAACTTCCGTCTCCCTAATTGGAAGGAGGAGCTTTCATCGATTTGATCCAACCGCCAAGCATCCGCCCGATATCATCAATCAAATTTTCCAGGTGTAGGTACTTATGGTTGTCAATAGCTTTAACATCTTTAGCCAAACGGACAACTATCCGCAAGACGTTGAGCTTGCGACTAACGCGTTCAAGAATAACAAGCTTGTTATCCTTTGAAGTTTGTCCAGCTGAAGCTATTCCCTCCAAAATATCCAAGATTAGGTTTTCTCCCCTTTGCCAGATGGTATAGCGATCCTGCTTAGAGACGTTTTGGCGAAGTTGATAGAAAGTTAGGTAGAGATCGTATGCTTTCTTAAAGATCGGAATATCCAGGTCATTCATCAGCAACACCTCCTTCAAAAAAGTAAATATTTTTAAGATCGTTGGTTAATTTATAAGAATTGGAATGGGATAAAACTCCTAAATAAGATTGGAGAGATTGATTGAGAGTCTGCTTAGTTATACGCCCCGCTTTATACTCCTCCAAACGCTCCCCGAGTTTCTTAAAAATCCTTCTTTTGGTTTTAGTTCTCAGCAACCGATATTTGGGAAAAATAACGTAACCCAGGAAATCTGCACCCTGTCTAAACTTTCGAATACTCACCTTTTGGGGATGAAGCTCCAGTGCGAGCTCTTTCCTCAAGAAAGTATCGATTCTCGGAATAAGGGAAGAAAGATATTCTTTGCTATTTGAAGCGATAAGAAAATCGTCGGTGTAGCGGGCGTAGTGGCGAACCTTGAGATTGTGCTTAACAAACTGGTCTAACTCGTTAAGATAAATGTTGGCAAAAAGCTGGGACGTTAAATTGCCAATCGGCAACCCGCAAGAGCGGGGTCTCTCTCTCTCTCTCTCTCTGGGGTCCTGCTCGTAGAGGTACTGACGATTTCGCGAAGAAGCCATAAAGCATCATGGTCTTTAATCTTTCGAGCTAGAATCTCAATTAACTTGGCGTGGTTGATACTCTGGAAGAACTTCTTGATATCACCCTTCAGAACAAAGCAGGGCTTAGTACCGTTACCGCTAACTTGACGAAGCATTTTAGCTGCCGCTTCGACGCCTTTGTGAGTCCCCTTTCCAACCCGACAAGAGAAGGAATGGGATATGAAAGTGGGCTCGAAGATTGGATTTAGTTTGGCAAAAATGGCATGGTGCAATACCCGGTCACGCACGGTTGCTTTGTGGATCAGCCGCTGCTTCGGATCATGAATGTAAAAGGATCGGTAAGGGCCGTGTCGGTAGGTCTTGTTGACCAAATCTCGGTGCAAATTAAAGATGTTCTCTTCCAAGTGGCGCTCAAAGCGCTGAACGTCCGATTTGCCCCGTTTTCCTTTTCTGAACTCCTCCCAGCCCCGGAAAAGATTTTCGAGTGAGATTATTTCTCCGAACAGACTCCGATAGATTTTCATTACCTTGAATTTTAACCTACCCCGAACCGATTTGAATAAGGAAAGCCCTCGGACGATGGATCACCCGAGGGCTCAAGGGTCGAGAGTTCAAGAAGCTCGAGGCTTCAAGAGCTCAAGATTCAGGACTTCCGAGCAACGGCCAACCCGAGCCTCGAACTGCGGTGCCCGTCCCAGTAGT
>CAYGCK010000003.1:13510-26084 GCA_964348395.1 uncultured Candidatus Saccharibacteria bacterium
GACGAGCACGCCGCCCGAGCGGAACCTGACGTAGACCCGGAGGCCGTAGGTGGAAACGTCCTCGGTGCGGACCCAGTATTCGAAGAAGAGCCGCTTGCCGGTTTCCCGGTAGTAAGCGATCGCTCCCTCGATCAGATCCCGCGCCGTCGGCACGAACTCCCCGTCGGAAAGCAGCCCCTGCTGCTCGGCGAAGGTCTTGCTGAACGATCCCGGAACCGCGGAGGTCCGGATCTGGAGCTTCCGGCCGGCTTTGCCTCGCTTCTTGGCAAACGGCTGGCTGAACCACCAATCGTTACCGGAGTAGAACAGCTCCGGGTTCTGGTCCCGCATCTCCTTGAGGCTGGCTGCAGTCGTGGTGAAGGAGAACCAGTCTCCTTCGACCTGATCGGCACCGCGAAGGAATCCCTGGAGCCGGTCCTTCGTAATCCGTCCCGAACTCACCTGCGCGAAAAACTCTTTCAGCTGGGCGGGCGTCGGGGAATCCGAGGCCCAACCAGCGGTCTGCGACACCTTTGGCATCGCACACCTCCTTAAATGATAGTCACCTTTTCAGGTGCCAAATCCATTATACCACCGGAACTATAGGGTGTAAACATCGGGTTCTCCTTGGAACGTTCTTTTTAATACTGTCTCGTTTGTCTCATTTTTCGAGTTATAATGTTATCGTTATGAGGACGTAACCGGTCCTGACCGGTACGCTCAGCCAACTTGCGCACCCCGGAGCGACCGACTCTCCTAAATACTCCGCAACTGCCCCCGAATCCCCAAATTTTTCTTAAAAGTCTCGGACCGCTCTGCGGAAAATAAAGCGGATTGTTTCTAACCGGCGTTAGGGACTAACAACCGTCCAGGAAAACGTCGCGGTGGAGGCACCCGGGTCAACGTCAACGTTGATTCTGAAATTTACTGACCCTACATTCGAGATCCAGAATTTGGCCGCATTACCCAGGTTATTGGTCGGGGTAACGTGAATGTTGTTGATGGATGGAGTGATTGCGAGGCCGTGAGCGATATCCCTAAAAGTGTTACCGCTAAGCACCGTACCGGTACCCGAACTCTCAGTTCTAAAACCAACGTTATCCTTCAGCACCAAAACCGTTGTGGTCGGATAAACATGTGTGGAAGCAACGTCTACAACGTTGTTACCGGTAAATGTATGGTTGGCTGTGCCATCGGCAAACCTCACCCCCCGCCACCCTTCCATGTAATTGGAAGCCACGACATGATAATCACCGACATCGAACTTTATGTTGTAGTCGGTGGTTACATCTACAGAATACTGTTTAAGCCGGTTGGAAGAGACAACGTGGTTAGCGCCGGAAATAAACTGAATTGGTCTAAGTTGGGCCTCAATATCGTTGTTTTTTATTTCAAAACCGTTGCCAGAACCAGCCGTCGCTATCACACCTCCCCACCCCGCCCTTATTAAGTTACCGATTACTCGGACTCTGCTACCCGAGACGGAAAGAGCGGAATGACTAACCGTTAGTGAATCATGTTCTATAGAATTGTAGGCGATTGTCGCGTTGCTTAGAGATGGGGCATAAATAGTGTAAGTTCCAGTTGTGCCGGTTGCTTTAAGAAAATTACCGATAACTGTAAGGTTGGTGACTGAATCGGTCTGCAAAGCACGGGGTACACTTCCTACTATATTACCATACAAAAGAACGCCACTCGCATTATGGAGTTCTATTGCACCAGCCACATTGCTGCTACTGTAGATTCGATTATTAGCGATGGTGATGTTTTCGGCGCCTGTACTCGCTGGAATTCGGATAGCGGCGCTTGTGATGCCCTCGAATTCATTATTTGTAATTGAAACGTTTTTTGGAACTGTTGCTCCTTCGCCCTGCTTCATATCTACCCCCACTGCTGTAATGTTTCGGAAACGGGAATTCCTAACAGTGACGCTCTCCACACCCATTATTTCTATTCCGATGTAAAGAGTTCCCTCAGTGGTTATGCCGTCAAAAACAACATTCTTTGGTACAGCTTCGCCAGCGTGGTGGTGGACCGCGCCGATTCGCCCGTCGCCAGCAAACACCGCAATAGAGTCTTTAATAAGCACGTTCTCCGGACCGTCATCTACTTCGAAGGCGGACTGTGCAAGCCCCGGGTGCGTACTCCAGGCTACTTTGCAACGGATCGCGACACTCTCGAATACGGTAATGCCGAAGACACCGGGACCATCTACGGAGAAGCAATCATCCCACGCTTCTTCCACTGTGCTTTTCGTGACAACACCGTATTTGGAATTGTCGGAAACTCTGATACCATGACCGGCTCCGCTATAGACGTAGACATTTTCAACCAGAAAGCGCTCGATCCCCTGGAGATCAATTGGAGATCCTCCATATACAACACCATCATCCCCCCTTCCATCTATCGAAAAATCTCTCAGAGTTATGTTGCTAGCAGAGCCGGCGAGCGTGAAAAATACGGTAGTTCGATTCTGCGCGACAAAATGTGTTCCTTTACCCTGTCCCTCTATAACAAGATCGCTCCTCTTATCTATAGGCGCAGTGATCTGGAAGTTACCCTCGCTCAGCACAATTCTCCCACCGCCCGATGGGAGGGCATTGATCGCCGCCTGTATCTGTACTTGGTCATCGGTGCCATCAGATTTGTAGTCGCAGCGGCCGGTGTTTTTAGCGTCGGAAGCGCACACAATTAGCGTCGCCGCTGTGGATTGAGCGGTGGTCTGAACGGAGCTGTCAAAAAAGGATATTAAGCCCAAATCTGTAATGTTAGCCCCACCGAAACCAAGGTTGCCAGCAAGAGCTCCGCCGGATAGCGAGAGATAAAGTGACGATAAATCTGGTAAACGCGCTAAAGAGAGTGTTCCGGAGGAAAGATTGGAAGCGTTAAGATAATAGCTTCCGGCCTCTCCCCCCAGCTTGAGGGCGTTGGCGGCGGTGAAGGCAGCGGGAAGATCGGCTTCGGTTAAGCCCGAAACTCCTGATACGGTTAGAGTTCCCGTGAGAGTGCTTCCAGAGAGAGGAAGGTAGTTTGAGAGGGTAAGGACATTGGAGACATCTTCATCTCCCCAAGGAAGCTTGGCGGTTAAGTCGGGGTCGCTTAATTTCTCATCAATCTGGCTTTGGAGGTCTGAGAGGTCGGATTCCTTAGCCTTTTCCGCAATTTGGCTTTCAAGATCCGAAGTTTTCTCAAAGAATGAGGACTCAAGCTCCAAAAGCTTAGGTCCGAAGCGGGAGTTTAGATACCAAGAAAGGCCGATCGCCCCCCCGACCAGAAGAACCGCCGCGGCCAGAACGGCGAGAGAAGAAAATCCTCTTCGGAATTTAGGCATTCGAGCAGACATCTTTTAATATCCTACTGGGGCAGAGAGGGAAATCAAGAAAATCGTAACAAATTCTCGGGTTATAATGTTAACGTTACGAGAACTGAACCGGTCCTGACCGACCGGCTCAGCCATTTTTATGGAAAGCTTGACCAAAGCACTCCAAGAATCTCAGGCCGAATTTCTAAAGACGGTGGATAAATTTCCAGAAGATAAAAGAACAGAAGTTCTTTTTGGGCGCTGGAGCCTAAAGGACATTCTGGCCCATATGTCCGCTTGGGACCTTTACTCCATAGAGTGCCTCGACGCCCTAAAGCGAGGAAAAGAGCCAAAATGGGACCTCCACGTCAATGCCTTCAACGCCCGCGCGGTCAAAAAGAGAAAGGATTGGACGTTCAAAAAGGTCTATAAGGAATGGATCGAAGCCGGGGAAAAGCTGATCAAGGCCTACCGAAGGTTGCCGGAGGAGATCTGGGACAAAAAATTCTGGCCCAATCGGCGTTTTACCCCCAAAAAATTCCTCGAGATTGACCTGGAACACTACCGCGACAAACATCTCCCCCAACTCAAAAAATTCCTTCCTTGAACTACTGAAGCGAAAAAGCATATAGTAAAACAGTATGAGAGGAGGTGATCTCTAGTGACGAAGTGGGAAAAGATTTCGCTCGTTGTTTTAAGACTCTCCATGGGGTGGGTCTATCTCTACGCCGGGCTCTCCAAGGTTTTGAACCCGGACTGGACCGCCGTAGGGTATCTGAAGGCGGCCAAAACGTTCCCCGGACTCTACCAGTGGTTTGCATCAGCGCAAAATATCGACTGGGTGAACTTTTTGAACAAGTGGGGACTTACCCTCATTGGAGCGGCTCTTATCCTGGGAGTGGCGGTCAGGTTTGCCTCCTATATGGGGGCGCTCATAACCATGCTCTACTACTTCCCTATTCTAGTTTTTCCCAAAGCCGGAGCCAATAGCTACATCGTGGATGATCACGTTATTTACGCTTTGATATTCGTTCTCCTAGCTGCTTTTGGAGCGGGAAGAGTTTGGGGCTTGGACTCGTGGCTTGAGCGAAGTAATTTGATACAAAAAGCCCCGTGGCTTCGCAAACTCCTGGGATAGGATGAAAGAAAAAAATATAGTTATCCTCGGTGGGGGGTTTGGAGGTTTAAGAGTTGCCCTGGACCTGGAGAAATATCTAGGGAAGGGATATAAGATCATCCTCGTCGACCAAAACACCTTTCACCTGTATACCGCAAGTTTATACGAGGTCGCCTCTGGTGAACTCTCTCACCGAAGCGTCCTGATTCCCTTTAGCAAGATCCTCAAAGGAAAAGAGATCGAATTTGTAAACGCAAAAATCACCAGAATCGATCCCGAAGCAAAGATGGTCGAAACGCGATCCAAAGATAGATTCCCCTACTGGAAACTCGTCGTCGCCTTAGGCGCCGATACCGAGGATTTCGGAATCCCCGGAGTCTCCGAGCACGGTATTGGCTTAAAAAGCGTTACCGACGCCGAGGAAATTCACCGAGAGCTTCTGCGCTGCTCGGTTGTGAGGGGCCGGCCGATAAAGGTGGTAGTGGGCGGAGGGGGTTTTACCGGGGTTGAAACCGCCGGTGAACTCACCGGCTTTAAACACTGTCCTCTGGAGATCACCGTCGTGGAGGCCGCACCGCGACTGCTGCCGGGAATGCCGGAGAGGGTATCGAAGGCGGTTGCGAAAAGGTTGAACTTTCTGGGCGTTAAGGTCGTAACCTCCTCTCCTATCAAGAAGATTGCCGAGCAAACGGTAACGCTAGCTGGGGGAAGGGAGCTCCCCTTTGACGCGCTCCTGTGGACCGCGGGAGTTCGCGGGTCGCGGCTCCTTGACCCCAAAGTGTTTCCCTTGGACAAGAAAAAAGCGCTTGTCGTGAACAGGAACCTTCAGGTTAAAGGGTTCCCCGATGTTTTTACCGTTGGGGACTTGGCTTCAACCGGAGTTGCCTGGACCGCAACCAAAGCCGAGATTGACGCAAAAGTGGTCGCCGAAAATATCGCCTCCCTGGCACGGGGGAGGGAAAAGAAAAAGGAGTACAAGGTTTTTGAACCTCCTCTTATAGTTCCAGCCGGGCGCGGATGGGCGATAGCCAAAATCGGTTCGCTCATCATTGAAGGAAGACTCGCCTCCATCCTTAAGGACTTCGTCCTTTTGTACTACCTTTTAACCGTAATTTCTCCCTGGGAAGCGGTTAAAATTTGGTGGAAGGGTGAATACGAGGTAATCATGGGTACGCCAAGCAGCGGACACCGCGTACGTTAGCCTTTAAGTCAAACTCCCTTAACCACCGAAAGCGCTCTTTCCATTCTCCTAAGCGTCCGTTCCTTACCCAGTATCTCCAAACTTTCGAAAAGAGGCGGCGAGATCTCTTGTCCCGTCGCGGCTATCCGTAAAACCATGAAAAGTTCGGCCGGTTTCCAATTATTTTCCTTAGCCAACCGCCGGCTTGCCTCCTCAAGACTTTCCGCGCTCCAGCCCCTGCTTTTTTCGAAGAGTTCGGTTGTTTTCTCCAATTTCTCCGAAACAGAATTTACCGATTCCCCTTTTGTGACAAGCTTCTCCTTAGTCCAGACAACTTCCTTAAAGAAAAAGCCCGCCAACCCTTCAAATTCGCTTAGCTTTTTGATGCGTTCCCGGACCAACGGAACAATTTTCACTAACAATCCGTCATCAATTTTTGAACCGCGGTATCTTTGGAAATAATCCTTTAGCCTGTTGGCTAATTGCCTGTTGGTTAAGTCTCGGATATACTCACCGTTCAACCACGCGAGTTTCCGCCTGTCGAACACGGGAGCACTCGTTGAAATCCTGGAAACGTTGAGTGTTTTTATAAACTCATCCAAGGAGAACATCTCAGCACCTTTAGGATGGGACCAGCCAAGAAGAGATAAGAAATTCAAAAGCGCCTCGGGCAAATAACCCTCTTGCCTAAATTCCAGTATGGAGACCGCCCCATGGCGCTTGGAAAGTTTGGCTCGATCGGTTTCGCGAAGTATTGGAAGATGGGCAAAAATGGGAAGCGACCAGCCCAAGGCCTTATACAAAATAACGTGCTTTGGAGTCGAGGAGATCCACTCCTCGCCCCGCATAATGTGGGTTACCCCCATCTCATGATCGTCCACGACGACCGCCAAATGGTAGGTGGGAAACCCGTCGGATTTAAGCAGCACCTGATCGTCGATGAGACGGTTTTCGAATTTAATCTCCCCGCGAATGAGATCCTTAAAAACCGTCTCGCCCTCTTTGGGAACCTTGAGGCGAACGACAAATTCTTCCTTTTTTGCCCGACGGCTGACGGTTTCCTTGCTCAACCTCCGACAGTGTCCGTCGTAGCGAGGGGGGAGACCTTTCTTTTGCGCCGCTTTCCTAACCCTCTCAAGGCGTGAAGGCGAACAGAAACAGTAATAAGCCTTGCCTTCCTTGACGAGGCGCTCTGCGTGTTTTTGGTATATCTTCAAGCGCTCAGACTGCCGGATTGGACCTTCGTCCCACTTAAGGCCTAGCCACTCCAAGGAATCCAAAATCTGACGCTCTGCACCAGCAACCTTGCGTTTTTGGTCAGTGTCCTCTATCCGAAGTAGAAATTTTCCACGTTTTTGGCGGGCAAACGCCCAGTTGAAAAGGGCTACGTAGGCCGTTCCTATGTGAGGCGCTCCCGTTGGGGAAGGGGCTATTCTAGTTTTGACCATCCGATATAAAATCTTAACACCTTTCAGGAGCTTTTATCTGGATTTGTGACGGCGGCACTTGGGCAACTCTTTGCTAAACTAATCCTTGTGGAGCTGTACAGTTTTGCCGCAACCACTCGAAAGGCTATATCCTACGCCGCCATTGGGGCGGTGGTGCTTCTTATACTTTATCTACTCGTCAGAGGCGCGATTTCACTCTATTTGACCATAAATCCCCCACCCCCTACCCCACCGACCGTCGGGTTCGGGGAACTCCCGGAGCTTCGCCTCCCTCAGACAGATATAGCAGGGACACCTACCTTTGTTCTGGAAACCGCGACCGGCGACCTCCCGGAATTCCCTGACAAGGCAGAGGTTGTAACTATGTCCCCCGTACAACCCACACTTTTGGGCGAGGAAAAAGCAAGAGAGCTGGCCCGGGAACTTGATTTCGGCGGCCAAGGAAGCTTAAGTACGGATAGAAAAACTCTAACCTTTGAAGACGCGCCCGACGGGCGCACCTTGTCGGTGGACGTGGTTACCCAGAACTTTACCCTCACAACCAGTACCTCCAAAATTTCGTCTTTGCCCTTGGGATCGGCCGTCTCGGGACCCGACGCCATCAAAAAAGCACAAATTCTTCTCTCCTCGCTGGGGCTTCTTGAGTTTGGGTTTGAGGAGGGCAACCAGACGACAGTCTTCCGCGCCGTCTCTGGAGGTGAGGCAAAAAAGGTCAGTTCAATTTCAGAAGCCCACTTTACCGAAGTTAACTTCTTCCGCTCGCTGACTCAAGTATCCTCTCAAAACTATCCCCTGCTGCCCCCCAATCCGCAGACCGGTCTCATCAAGGTTTGGGTCACTTCTGGCCTCGATCCCGAGATCTTGAATACGCTTCTCCTCTCCTACAACGCGTCTCAGGTTGAAATAGACAAAGAAGTCATCGAAACCTATCCGCTAGAGGCGGTCTCAAACGCCTGGGAGGCGGTCAAGAGAGGGGAGGGTATAGCGTACGTGGAGGATTCGGATCCGGTTCGGCAGGTTGCAATTACCCGCGTGACCCTCGCCTACTTTGACGATCCCGCCCACCAAGTGTATCTGCAACCGATATACGTTTTTTACGGATTGACTAGAGGCTTAGAGGGGCAGGAGGGCGAATTTGTCGCGTATCAGCCGGCGGTTTCCAAAGACTGGATAGCAGAGTAGAACACTACTTCTTTTCTCTCTTCTTTTTGATTTCTATTCCAAGCTCCTTAAGCTGCTCCTCGGAAACCTCATCGGGAGCGTCCATCACAGCCGTCCTCCCGCTTCCCGTCATGGGAAAAGCCTGCACCTCCCGCAGATACTCCTCGCCAAGATGAGCCATAAGAAGTCTTTCAAACCCCTGCGCGCAACCTCCATGAGGTGGCGTTCCAAACCGAAAGGCCTTGAGCATGTGACCAAATTTCTTCTCTATCTCGCTCCTCTTATACCCCAAAACCTCAAAAACTGCTGTCAGAACCTCAGGCCGATTGGAGCGGATACTACCGCCCGCAACCTCCAAACCGTTTGCGACCAGGTCATACTGGGAGGTTATGATCTCCCCTACTTTCTTTTTCTTAAGAAGAAGCTTCTCGCTTTGCTCATCCAGCGGAGCCGAGAACGGGTTGTGGGTAAAGGTCCATTCCCCTTCCTTGTTTTTCTCAAAAAACGGAAATTCGATAACCCACGCTAAAGCCAAAACACCCGACTTTTTTTCTTTTTCACTTCTCAGATCAAACCTGTCCGAACCGAATTTCTTAATCGCCTCTTTATATGTGAAAACAGGGAAAGGTTTTTTTGCGATCTTGGCTCCGATCTTCTTTAGGGCGTGGATAGTCATCTCCTCGACCGTCCTCATAACCTCCTCGCGAGTGACAAAGCTCATCTCGATATCGATTTGGGTGTGCTCGAAACCCCGGTCGGCCCGGGGGTCCTCGTCCCGCAGCGCCCGGGCTATCTGGAAGTACCGCTCGAAACCGGCGGTCATAAGAAGCTGTTTGTACTGCTGAGGCGCTTGGGGCAAGGCGTAGAAGTTGCCGGGATAAAGTCTTGAAGGGACTATAAAATCGCGCGCGCCCTCGGGGGTTGACTTGGTGAGGATGGGGGTTTCTATCTCCGTAAAATCCTTACCGAAAAGATATTCGCGGGCGGCTTGTACGTAGTCGGAGCGGATCCTTAAATTCCTCTGCAACCTGGGACGGCGCAGGTCCAAATATCTGTATTTAAGGCGAAGTGCTTCCTCGATGTCCAACCCCGCCCCATATATGTCAAACGGCGGAGTTTCGGATTTTGCCAAAATATCTACCCTCTCGGCGATAACCTCGACGGCTCCGGTCGGTAGATCCGGGTTCTCGTTTCCCTTTTTCCTGTGTTCAACCGCACCCTCAATTTTAATAACGTCTTCGCCGTGGAGCTCCCCCTCAAGACCGCGGATGACAACCTGCACCAGCCCAGAGCGATCTCTGAGGTCTATAAAGATCACCTTGCCGTGATCCCGGCGGGAATTGACCCAACCGAAAAGAGTAACTTTTTGGCCGACTTTTTGAGCGGTGTCAAGGGCTAGAGTGCGCTTCATCTCCCCAATGATACCTTATCGGAAAGATACGTTTCTAAACCGCGGCCTTTATCTCCAAAACGTCTTTATCTTGGACCTCGTAGTCCCTTCCCTCCAGACGAATCTTCCCGCGCTCTCGTGCCTGCTTCCATCCCCCAAGTTCGAGAAGCTCCTTCACATCCACGACCTCGGCCTTGACGAAATTCTTGGCAAAATCCGTATGAACCGCCTCCGCAGCCTGAAGCGCGGTAGCGCCGCGCTTTATACTCCAAGCCCGAACTTCCTTCCCGCCCTTGATGGTGTAGAAAGTGATTAAACCCAGGAGCTTAAAGGCGTCCTTGATCAGGCGATCGACGTTTTCGAATTCTTTCTTGTCGCGATTCACCCATTCAATGGTCGGCTTTTTGATACCGGCTATCTCGAGTTCGAGGTTGATTATCTCCCTGTCCCTTTGCGGGTCGACGCTTCCCTCAACATGGGGAACCTCGACGTCTTCAAATTCGCGTATCACGTGAACCATGGCATCGGAGTCGCGGATATAGCCCAGAAATTCGTTGCCCAATCCCTCACCCTTGTGAGCATTTTTGACCAAACCGGCAATATCCACAAAATTAACCGTCGCCGGAACACACTTTTCCGGTTTTATCATCTCGCACAGTTTCTTTAGATTCTCGTCGGGCACTTCCACGACCCCGATATGAGGTTTAATGGTGGTGAACGGATAAGCAGCGGTCGGAGCGACCGATCTTTTTAAAAGCGCGTTAAAAAGAGTGGATTTGCCTACGTTTGGGAGTCCAACGATACCTACTTTAAGCGGCATTTTCTTTCACCTTGAGAGCCTTCTCAATGTTAACGCGGGCTAGGGCGGTTTTGGCAAACCGTAGCCAATCGGAGGAAGGGGTTTTACCTTTTTTGGTTATAATCCTAACCACCTCGCCGGCCTTGAGCTCGCCGTCCAAAGGGGCAATTTTGCCGTCGACCTCGGCGCTGGAGCATTCGTCTCCCACTTTAGTGTGAACGGCGTAGGCAAAATCCACCGGCGTCGCTCCTTGCGGCAAAACCTTGACGTCTCCTTTGGGGGTAAAAACGAAAACCTTATCGGGAAAGAGCTCGAGCTCCTTCCCTTTCTCCCAAAGAACAAGGTTTCTAATCAAAGCAATCCGTTCCTCGGACGTTACTTTACCCTCCTTGTAAATGGGGTGAGCAGCCAGTCCATATTCTGCGGCAGCGTGCATGCTCTCGGCTCTGATTTGAATCTCCACCATCTGCCCACCGGCAAAAAAGACCGTGTGCAAAGACTGATACCCGTTTGGCTTGGGATTGGCGATATAGTCGTCAAAAAGCGCTGGTTCCTCCTCCCAAAGACGGCGGGTGACGTCGAGGACGCGGTAGCACTCCTCTATATCCCTAACAATCACTCTAAGACCCAAAACGTCGTAGAGCTTCCCGGAGGCCACGCTCTTGTATTTAGGCAATTTTTTGTAAACGCCGAAAAGATGTTTTGTTCGACTGGTCATCCTGACCGGTATTTTCTCCTTCGCAAGCTCGCTTGTGAGGCGGGTTTTGACCTCGGCGATAGCTTTTTTCATCCTGTGACCTTCGCGCTCGACGAGTTTTTTTACCTCCTTGTATTCTTTGGGATAGAGAACCCCAAAGGCGAGATCTTCAAGCCCGTTTTTGAATCGGTAAAGACCCATCACCCCAGCAAGAGGAGCCCATATCTCAAGCACCTTTTGCGCGGCAACTTTCTGCTTTTCTCGCTCAAGAACCTTAGCGGTTTGCAGGCTGTGAACCTTCTCGGCGAGTCTAACCGCCAGAATCCTGGGATCCTTAACCGTCGCCAAGATAAGGTGGCGGAGGTCCTCCCGATCCCCAAAGGCATGAAGAGACGCCTTATCGCTCACCCGCTTGACCGCGGTTAACCCGCTAACCAAAGAGGCTATCTCTTCAGTGAACTCCAAAGCTAAAGTTTCTTTGTCTAGGTCCGTCTCCGCCAAAACGTCGTGAAGAAGCGCGACCGTGAGCGTAACCGAATCCGCTTTGATGGTAGTTAGGATGTCGGCGACCGCAAGACAGTGCTCTATCTGCTCCTCCCCACTCAAACGCTTCTGACCCATATGGGCAACCTCGGCCAAGCTGTAGGCCTTTTTGACGAGCTCTACATCCGGACTGGCTTCGTAGGCTATATGTTTTTCTAGAATTTCCTCAAGAGCCATACGGTATAAATTTTAAACCCCTTGAAAAGTGGGGATTACTTATAAGGAGTTAAACTCGTTTTAGATCGCGGATTTTGAGTACAACCTTATCCTTTCCCTTCCACCTCTCAATACCCGGGGTATAAACCAGGGCAACCATGTCGCCTGAGGCAAGACTGCCGTTTTTAGCACCCCCAAACCAAATAGCTTCAAACCCGGGGGCGAGGTTGAGCTTCAGATGGCGCTTGTCGCGCCCTACCTCCCTTGAGGAGAGAACGTCGACATCCCGAGCCACGAACAAAGGCTCCGGGTTGCCCACACCGTAGGGTCTAAACCTCTCGAGCTCAAAACCCAGGTCAAAGCTTAAGTTCTCGAGAGGAAGCTCCAGGTCTACCTTTAGAACGGGTCTTAAGTCCAAGGTAGAAAGTAATTTCCTCGTTCCCTGACGAAGAGCGTCGACTAGCCCATCCAAATGCTCATTTTTCACCGTAAAACCGGCGGCCGCGGCGTGCCCTCCCACGTCCTCTAAAACTCCTTCGTGGGAGCGTAGCACATCGACTATGTTTAATCCGTTTACAGAGCGCGCCGAGCCTTTTGAAAATTCTTCACCTTTGGCGATCACGACGGCGGGACGACCATATTCCTCCACCAGTCGACTGGCAACTAGACCGATTACCCCTTCATGCCAACCCTCCTCATAAACTACGATCAGGCCTTGTTCCCCAACCTTGCTACGCGCGGACAAACTTCTCTCACTAATAAGATGTTGAGCAAAGGCGTCAGGGTTGACGAAAACGGTTGCT
>CAYGCK010000003.1:26094-89761 GCA_964348395.1 uncultured Candidatus Saccharibacteria bacterium
GCGGACTCCGACACGGATTCCGTGAGAGACTTTCTCTCCAAATTAGCGGCGCCCAAAACATGTGCCAACTCACGAGCTTTGATGAGATTATTAGTACACAGAAGACGCAACGCTTCAAGATTTAATTCGAGACCGCCAGGAATTTCGCCTGCTCTACCCACCGCGTTGATGCGTGGACCTAAGACCCAACCGGCAGCGTAGCTTCCAATCGTTCCCGGTTTAAGCCGGGAAACTTCCGCCAGAGCCGCCAAACCGGGGCGCTTTAGGCGGTTGAGAACCTCAAAACCCCAGCGTACGAGGGAACGGTTGACGCCTGTTAGGGGTTGAAGATCGGCGACGGTCGCAATGGACACTAAATCCAAAGCCTCCCGCAACTTTCTGCGGCTCCCCCCGAGCTGACTCGCCACAATCCAGGAAACCCCCGCCCCGCAAACTTGAGTTGAGTGGACTATAGAGTGGGCTTTGGGAAGTTTTTTTGGTTTGAGGTGGTGGTCGGTAATTACGACATCGACGCCGAGAGAGTTGGCAAAATCCACTTCCTCCACAGCGGTGATACCGGAATCGACCGTAACTATTATGCTTACCCCCTCCCCTTTGAGCTTTTCTATACCTTGTCTACTCAAGCCGTATCCCTCGCTAAAGCGGTTTGGGATGTAGGGCATCGCGTCGGCTCCCAGGTCAAAAAGCGTTTGCCAAAGGATAGCAGTGGAGGAGACCCCGTCGACGTCGTAATCTCCCCAAACTACAATCTTTTCGCCTTTGGCTACCGCCTTTTTTATCCTCTTGACGGCTTGGGCGAGGTCTTTCTCGTTAAGGTCGGGTAGAAATTCTTGAAAGCTGGAGACTATACTCTGGGGTTTTGGGGGGTTAAAGAAACTGTCGGGGTCGTCGACTTTCCTGTTTTCCAGCAATACCGCAACGACGGTCTCAGGGTCCAGACGGACTTTCTTTTCCTGCTGATTCAAAACGTGCCATCGTTTCTCCATATCAAACTCCAATAGATTTTAGCGAAGCCGGAGTATCCCCCCAAAGTTAAAGCGACGCGCGGCGCTCTCCCACACCACAAGAAGCGGCGCCGCGTTGAAGGTCGAGGAGTAGGTACCGGAGATCGTTCCAACCAAAAGCGCGAGAACAAAAAACCGCAAAGTCTCGCCGCCTAAGGCGAAAAGCGCCGCAAGCATAAAGATAATGGTTAGAGAGTTGTTGATAGAGCGCACGAGGGTCTCCCCAACCGCCTGATTAACCGCCTCACCAAAGGCAAGATTGGTTTTGCGACGGATTTCCCTTATCCGGTCAAAAACCACAATGGTATCGTGCACGGAAAAGGAGAGGGTTGTCAAAACGGCGGTGACAAAAAGGGTTCCAACTTCGACGTTAAAAAAGTAGCCCAACAAAGAGAAAACTCCCAGTAAAACCAAGGTGTCGTGAAACATTGCCAAAATGGCAACCGCGCCGTAGGCAAAGTTGCGAAATCTGTACGCAACATACAAGAGTATAGCTACAATCGCTATCACAACCGCGGTCAACGCTTTCCTGAGAAGCTCCCCGCCCAATCTGGGACCCAGGGTTTCAAACCGAACCTCCTCAAACGGACCAACTTTGGAAGAAATTGCACTCGCCAACTCCTGCCGCTCACCAACGCCCAGCGGTTGAGTCTTTATGATAAAACCTCCCTCACCCGATTCCTGAACCTCCGCCGTTAGCCCTCGCTCCTCAAAAACCTCCCTAATCTCCTCACTGGTCTCTGATTTCTGGTCACTGGTTACTTCTATCTCCCACAGCGTCCCACCGGTAAAGTCGATGGATGGTTTGAGACCGAAAAGCAAGAGCGATATAACCCCAGGCACCAATACCGCCGCGGAGAGCAGAAAGAAAAATGATTTATAACGCATAAAATTGACCATTTTAGCGATAGAACACTCTGACCAAAGTCCTGGTAACTACGACTCCGGTAAAAAGCGATATCAAAACCCCAATACCAAGCGTGAGCGCAAACCCGCGAACCACCCCGGATGTGACCAAAAAAGACCAGTTAAAGGGGTTAAATAGGATAAAGACGGTGGTTAAGGTCGCTAAATTAGCGTCGCGTATAGAATCCCACGCGCGACCAAACCCTAGCTCCATAGCCGTTTTTAAATCCTGCCCCCAACGCCGCTCCTCTTTGATACGCTCAAAAATGAGAATATTGGCGTCGACCGCCATCCCAACAGAGAGAATAAAACCGGCAATGCCCGAGAGGGTGAGGGTTACGGGAATCGTTTTGTAGACCGCAAGGGTCAAGAGCGCGTAGATAAAAAGAGCCCCCGCCGCCAAGACCCCAAGTCGCCCGTAGTTGCCAACCATAAAGGCTACAACGAGGGCGAGACCCAAGAGACCGGCGGCGACGCCTTTGGATAGTTCCTGACTGCCCAGAGTCGGTCCTATTTGACGCCTTTCTAAAACCGAAATTGGAGTTGGAAGTGCACCGGCGTTGAGCTGGGCAACAATGCGAGTCGCCTCTTCAACCGTAAAGGTCCCGGTGATTACTGCATTTCCGCCAACTATTTTCTGCTGAACGGTGGGCGCGGTCAAGAGAACCTTATCTAAGAATATAGCCAAAGGTTTGCCGACGTTTCGCCCCGTTATCTCCTCGAACTTTTTATCCCCTTCGGCGGTAAAGTCAAGCGCAATCTGCGGAGCGCCGGTTGAGGGGTCAAAGTCAACTCTCGCGCGTTCCAAATCGCGACCGGTGAGACCGGTTTCTTGAGCTAAGGTATCTCCTTCCCTAAAATCCAGCTGCGCCGTTTGCCCAACCAGAGCCAACGCTTCCTCGGGGTCGGTAACCCCCGGCAACTCCACAATAACCCGATAAGAATCCCCCAGGCGAGACGTTTGGACCACGGGTTCGGCGACGCCTAAAAAATCGACACGACGCTCAATTACGGCTCGCGCGCTTTGCAGGGCTTGCTCGCGATCCGCGGGATCGACGTCCGCCATATCCGCCTCCAAAACGAGCTGCAGACCACCTTGCAGATCAAGTCCTCTCCTCAAGGAGAAATCAAGGTCAAAACGCTTTCCAAAGATTTCAAACCCGAAATTCGCGGGCCAAAAAAACCCGGCCGCGGCGATAAAAAACGATAACGCGGTCAAGGCAAAAATTACGAGGAGAATCCAACGCGGTTTTACTTCCATTTCTTCTTGGTATCAAGAGGGAGTTGGCGGGCGACGGGAAATTTGAAGGTGACTTCCCCCTTAACGTAGTCCACACTTACCTCCACAGGATCCCCCGCCCGAAGGTTTAGAATCTTAACAAATTCGGCAGGCAGCGTTACAGCAACAGAATTACCAGTGCGAATTATCTTCTGCCCCATCCTCATGAAATATTAACAGACGCTCAAATAGTCAGGTACTGCTGCGCCTCGGTGGTCAAAATCACCTTGGGCTGAAGAAGTGCCTTAAGAATAAGAGGATCTCGACGCTTCTTGAGTTCCTCGAATTCCTTCTCCGTCAAAACCGCGTAGTTTATCTCCTGCTTCCGCCGCTTCTCTTCTTCCTGAACGAGGTTGGTAATCTTTCTGGTCAGCCCGCTTCCTCCGACCACAAGAAGGTCTATGTCGGTCGGTTCCGGAGTCCGACCGCGAAGAAACGGGATGGAGATGAAAGCAAATTTTATCTCCCCCAGCCCACGACCGCCGGACAAGGCTCGCCCGATACCCTCCTCCTTTACCAAAAGCCCCAAGAGCTCGTTTAGATGGGTAAAATCCTCGCGAAGCGAGTAAATCAATCGATTTTTGTGCGAGGTACGCGTCAAGAGACCCAGCGAGATAAGGTTTTCGAGCTCACGGCGGACCGCGTTTATTTCGGCCCCGACGCGGCGGGTTATGGCGCGAACGTGATAGCGTGCCTCGGGTTTTAGGAGGAAAAGCTTTAGAATATCAATTCTTACCTGGGAAACAAGAAGCTTCTTTAGAGTTCCTTTTGCCGAAGCGGAAGTCGAACTAGCTCTTCTTCGGATCCTCGTTTTTGTCGTTCCAGGTCTAACTAACGGCATATTTTCTTTATCACCCCCTCTCTCACTTTGGCAACACCTCAATCCAAGTCAACCCCCGATTAAGTTCCAGTTCCTCGTTCGTCCCACGCTTGAAAAATTTCATCCTTGAGGAGAGGTTCGAGCGGCGCCAAGTGGAGGAAACCTCAACCCCGTCCTGGTACAAAACGGCGTCCCCTTCGCCGGTTGTAGTGTAGAGCCGATGAGAAGTCCCATCCCCCGCCGAACGCGCTCTCATATAAACCAGAGCAACATTTTTTGCGAAAAGCTGTTTCCCAGTTGCCTTGTCGGTTTGTACTTCTCCCCCCTGCCATCTCAAGTAAGAATTGGTTTTTGGTTCAAAACTCCACCCGACCTGGTAAGCAGGAAAATACCAAAAGTTGAACGAAAACTTTTGCTCTTTAGGACGCGCCGCAAACGGTGCGTCGGATTTGAACTTCCACCGCTCAAAGGCGGGCATTTTATTAGTCCCGGGGTAAAGAAGTTCGCCGGCTTGGGAAAGCTTGTCGGTTGAACTGTAGTGAATGTGGGATAGAACCCCGCCCCCGGGAAAACGCACGTCCCCGCCGTAGGTGTAGGTCGCCGACCCCAGTCTAAATTGATTTAAGGAAAGAACGTCGTTTTTGGCTATATAGGTATGTATGTTTGCCGGTCCCGGCGTGGAAGCCCCTCCTACGTGGGCGTAGTACGCCGGAAATTCCAAGGCAAAATCCATATAGTAAACGCGGGCCGAGCGGACGGGACCAATTTTCCCGACATTTTGACTGTGGAAGAGGGCCAAAAAGCGAGTGATTCCTCCCTCTGCAACCGCCTCGTAAATAATATCGGCACCTTGAAGACCAAACTGGTAAGGACGCGCCAGATAGTGGTTGTCTACCATGACCCCCAATGGTCTCCTGCCAACCCAGGAGGACTCCTCCTCCGCGGTGTAAAAGACCCCGGTTATAGGATGGGAAACTTCTTTTTTCGTGGATTCGGAAAGAACTATTGGGGATCCCTCATCTCCCGAACCAAGCGGATCTAGGAAAGGAAGTGAGTAGTATTTGGAGACAAGAGGATATGCGATCCCGAGAGCTACAAATAGGAAGAACCAGAGCGTCAGGAGAATTTTGCGTTTGTTGGTCCGCAACCAAGTGCCGAAACGAGCTACTAAATTGCGCAATTTTTCGTTCACCTTCATTACTCATTATACCGAAATCCGATCCCGAAGATGAGCGTGCTAAACTTTAATTTGTGGGTAAAAGAACCAAGAAAGAAAAGGAGCGCTCCAGGGAACGTCGCAAACTTGAGGTGCTTCGAGCTCAGACCACTGATAAAAACAGAAGGGTCGAAGACGTTGAAGAGCCCAAAAAGAAAACAAACCCCGAAACCGAAATCCAAAGAGTCGATCCCAAGTACATTAAAAAAGATCTCGTAAAAGCGGGGATACTTACAGCGTTATTTCTAGGTATAATAGTTATGCTTTACGCGTTGAAGGATAAAATCCCATTCTTTTGAGTATGAAAATCAAACTGACCTTGCCAACAATCGGGCTTCTCGAGGCCTCCGGGCTCACCGCCTACGTGGTCTTGATATCCAAGATATTCCAATACGCCGATAAGTGGGCGGCGGGGATAAGCCCAACCTCGGTGTCCGTTTTCCTCCTCCTTCTTTTCGTCTTATCCGCCTTGATCTCAGCTCTTATAATGCTAGGGCGCCCCGCGCTCCTTTTCTTTGACGGAAAGAAAAAAGAAGCCGTAGAGCTCGTCCTTTGGAGCACCATCTGGCTCGCCGGTTTTATTACCATTTTTCTGTTTTTCATCTTATAAACCAAAAAAGAAAGAGCTCGCCGAATCACCTCAACGAGCCCTTGAACATGAAGCAACTACGCCACCGGTTCGGCTTCACGTTCCCACGAGTCAATCCACCAGCGCCCGTCGTCGTAAAACACGCCGCGCGTGGGCGCTAGCTCACAGTCTGGACAGTAGGGAACGGTGACATTTCTCACCCTTCCGTCCCCCGCAATTCTACTTTGGGGAATCCGGTGGGAGAGGTAAACGGTTGTCTTGAGAATCATCTCCCCACAACTATGGACCCACCCGTCATTGTCCGACCTCGTGCTTTCGGTCAGGACTACCCATTGACGCTCTTCGGTCAGCCGACCGCCGTGCCTCTTCTCCATCTCTCATCTCCTTTCCTTATCAAGATTGCTAAAAGATTAACACAATACCCACCCGCGTCAATCCGTTTTTAAAACTCCCCTTCTCAAGGTCGATATTGAGGCGTCTCTCAACGTGCGCAAGCAGTATCCCTTCGATTCCCATAGGTACTTCACTGTATTTTATCCTCGAGTTGACAAGGAGGTTTTGGAAAGTTTCAAGCTTTATTGGAAAGAAGCGAAGGAAGTTCGTTAAGTTTGCTCTATTAAGTTCCGCTACCTATAACAAAAAGAACCCGGCTTGAAGGGACGCCTCCGAGCCGAGTTGTGACCTCAAGCGGGTTGCTTGGCGCCGTCTGCTACCTCACGAAGAAGCTCAAGTGGAACCTCCGCGGCTTTGGTTCGGACCTGTCAACCGCCGGAAGACGGCCAGCGCTTCTGCGCTGCGACGAGCGCCTCTCCTCCCACCGTCGCAACCGGCTTGTCAATGGTGGCCTTGCTCACAAGACCGATCTCAAAGCTGTCCGGGCCGATGCGCAGTCCACAAAGCGCGACCGCGACGAGACCCTCCCCGCGCGAGGCGTGGTCGAGGGTGTAGATGATCATATGGCCCGCGATCTCGCCAATATCTACCCTGTAAATCTTGCTATCCCAATCCCAGGTCTCCCCCACCCAGAAAAACATCGCGTCCTCGGCCTTCGCAAGATTAGGCGCGACAAAAGCCCTGACCCGCAGATCGAAGTTGAGGACGCCTGGGGTGAGACCCCAGTCTGAATCCAGAACCCACAGAGAAACCGCGTAGAGCTTCTTCATCTCTAATCTCCCTTCTCGGAATTATTTATTGTCCTATAACTATAGGACGGGCGGGAAAACCGTGGTAAAATGGTGGTGCGCAGGAAGTCGGCGGCTACCCCACCTTTGGCGGGGAGGAAAGTCCTGACTCCAGAGAGCAGGGGACGGAGCGCAAGCTCCGACCGGTAACGGCTGGTGTCCAAGCCCTTTATACCGCTTTAACGGGGTTTGGAACGGACCCCGAACCGACGGGGTTCGAGAGCAACAGAGACGAGCGGGTATGAAACGGGCAATCCCACCCGGAGCAATCCACGACCGCACCCTTTGAGGTGGCTCGCTGAAAAGGTCGGTGATGACAATTTGGCCAACACATGACCTTGGGGTGCAAAGATGGAGCACTAGATAGATTGCCGCTAAAACAGAATCAGGCTTACTTAACTTCCTGCGCGACTACCTTCTCCTACTGACGTGGTTCCATTGCAATACATCCTTAGCAAGGATGGAAAGCATAATTGCGGCCGGAATAGCAAGTAGTAACCCCACAATTCCAAAAAGCTGAGCTCCTATAAAAAGAATGATAAGCGCCCCAAGAGGCGAAAAGCCCGCGGTTCGCCCCATTACGTTGGGGACTAGTATGTTGTTTTCCAGCTGCTGGACGATGATGTAAAGGATAAGAATCCAAAGCCCCATAAGAGGAGAGGTTCCAAACCCCACAAGAAGTCCCGGTATGGCCGCGATTATCGGACCGATGGTTGGAATTATTTCAAAGACCCCAGCGATAACCGCCAGAGGGAGTGCGTACTCGACTCCCAAGGCAAAAAGCCCAAGGTAGGTCAAAACCCCAACCGCCAACATCAAAAGCACCTGTCCCCTAAGCCACCCACCCAGTTGCTGCTCCATAGAACCGATTATTTTCTCGGATCTACTCTGCGCCTTCTTATTCATCATTCCGACAAAACGATTTCTGATGTTCTCCCAATCCAGGAGGAAATAAAAGGTAAAAACGAGGATGGTCACCAAAAGCACAGCGTTTGAAACGATGCTCCCAGCGACCGTCAAGATGTTTGCCGAAAGAATGGTCGCCTGAGAGACGAGCTGCTGCTGAAGACTTTCGGTGAAAGGTATGGAAGCGAAGCGCTCAAGAACCGGCTCGAGAAACCTAGGAAGGTTTACCAAGAATCTTCCCGTTTGGTTAACCAAGGGCGTAAATCCGTAAGTAAGAAGCCCTACGATCGCGGCCAAGAAAACAAAAAACACCAAAAAGACACCGATGGGTCTGGGAATCTTTAGACCTTTTAGTTTCGCAACCAGTGGATCGAGCGCCAAAGAGAGTATGAGCGCGATAAAAAGAGCAACCACGACCATTCTTACCTCAACAAGAATCCAGAGACCGGTCAGAACAGCTAGAGTAAAAAGAACGGTTTTTGGCGTAATCTCGTAGTGCTTCTCCATGCTCTTTAAAGTGTAGCAAGAAGCATATTTAAACTTTCAAGCCCGAACATAGGTTATGGGCTAAGAGAGTAGGTCGGGGAAGTCTTTGCCCGCGCAAAGTACAAACCAAGGTCAAACGAACCGCCTCCTCAAGCGATATTTTGTGACCTATCGAGATAAAAATCGGAGCTGAGCCTGGTTTGGTTCTAACCACCGTCCCCACGACCTCGCCGTTGTCGATAAGAGGAGATTTATCCCCTATCCGAGATCCCAAATCCTGATAACTGCCCACCAGACGGGACTTAGCTATTCCGATAGACGATTTGTTCAGCAAAACCCCGATGTGGGAGGCCAGACCCAAGCGGCGGGGATGCGCCAAACCCTGAGCGTCGAAGAGAAAAAGGTCGGGTTTAGTCTTTAACCTCTCGACGGCGGAGAGAACTGCCTCGCCTTCTCGAAAAGCCAAGAGTCCGGGTATATAGGGAAAAGAAACGGGAACCTCGGAAACCGCCTTCTCCACAACTCCCATATGCGGAAAGGATAAAACAACGGCCGCCGCGCGAGCCGTGGATTTTGAGGGAAAGGAGACGTCTACGCCGCAAACGTTCGAAACCTTTTCCGGGCCTCCGGTTTTAACGACTCGCTTGCTTAAATCTTCCTGTATATTAATCGCTTGGGAAGAGGAGACGTCCCAAGGATGGAAACTCATTTCTGAACTGCCCTTTTCAAGCCCGTTCCTGCGATAAAAGCCGGAGTTAAGTGTTCAGGTATATGGACACGCTGTCCTGTCTGGGGAACCCGACCAACGCGAGCTTTTCTCTTTCTAACTTCAAACGTCCCAAAACCAGTTATGGTGACACGCTCGCCGTTGGCCAAACCTCCAGCGATGGTGTCCAAAAAAGCGTTTACCACGCGCTCGGCTTGTACAAACGGGAGATTGGTTTTGCGGGAAACGTCGTAAATGACTGCAGTTTTATTCAAATCAAGCTCACCTCCTAACCAATCGTACGCCTACTCAAGAAAGATCCAAATCGATTCTCTTAATGCTTTCGGCAAAGTAAGAACTTTCGGTATTTATTATAACCGAGCGAAAAAACGCCGGTCCTTTCTCGACCCACTCGAAAGGTCTCGCCTCGTCTCCTTTTAGACGGTTGATGATAATCTCCGGTTCAACCCCCAAGACGGAGTTTCGCGCTCCCGTCATTCCGATATCTGTTACATAGCCGGTTCCTTTGGGTAAAACAGTTGAATCCGCCGTTGGAACATGGGTGTGGGTTCCCAAGACTGCGGTGACTTTTCCATCCAGGAAAAATCCCATCGCTTGCTTCTCCGACGTCACCTCCGCGTGAAAGTCAACCAAAATTACCTCGGGCTTTTGAGCTTTAATCTCCGGGAGGAGGAGCTCCACCTCGTCGAACGGGTTTCCGATGGAACCCTTTAGCCAATCGTTTCGGTTGTCGTCCCCGATTTTTTCTCCTAGATAGGTAATACCCAAGAGGTTCAAAACCGCAACCTTAGCCGACCCAACCTCAACCACCTTATAACCCATCCCCGGTGTACCCTCCGGGTAGTTGGCGGGGCGGATGATACTTATATCCGGTTCGGAAAACGGCTCCTCGGGGTCCAGATGAAAGATATGATCGCCGGATGTGAAAAAATCTACGCCCAGATCCATAAGTTCCTGAAGATGTTTAATCTTTGCCCCGCGCCCATGGGTTACGTTCTCCGCATTGGCGATTACAAAATCAATCTTTTCTTTTTTCTTGAGGTCGGGTAGAACCTCTTTTACGGCTCGCCTCCCAACCTTACCTACAATATCGCCTATGAATAGTATTTTCATGCCTGGTCTTCAAACCGTGCTTCGCGGATGACAACTACCTTGACCCCACCCGGCGTAACGACCTCTCCCCGAATGCGTTTTGTGATATCGTGCGCCATTTTTTTAGCCCCCTCGTCGGAGACCTGCTCTGCCTTGACAATGACCCTAAGCTCCCGACCCGCAGAGATAGCGTATGCGTCTTCGACTCCCGAAAAAGACTTTGCAATATCCTCAAGCTCCGAAATCCGCTTAACGTATCCCTCGACGTCCTCATAGCGCGCGCCCGGCCGCGAACCGGAGATGGCGTCGGCGATGTAAACCAGCTCCGCCTCAACCGACTTTTTCTCCTCGCGGTCGTGGTGGGAGGCGGCGGCGTTTATGAGCTTCTCCGGAAATCCAAAGCGCTCAAGTATTTTACGAGTTAGAACATCATGCGGCTCGTCTGATTCGGTGGTTGCGACCTTGCCGATATCATGAAAAAGCGCGGCGGCGCGGGTTAACTCGACATCCGCCCCAACCTCGGAAGCCATAAAACCGGCGAGCCTGACCATCTCGAGCGAGTGTTTGGCTAAATTTTGACCGTAGGAAGTCCTAAATTTGTAGCGACCTAAGAGCTCTATAATACCTTTAGGTAACCCCCCAAGCCCGGCTTCAAGAGCGATACGCTCCCCTTCTTTTTTGATCTCCCCCGCAACCTCCTCCTTGGAACGCTCAACCGCCCGCTCGATTGACTCCGGCTGAAACCTATCCTCTTTGATAAGACGCTCAAGTGCGATCTTAGCAGTGTAGCGGCGGACGGGGTCAAAGCTCGAGAGTCGTACCGCCTTGGGAGATTCTTCCAGGTCAAGCTCTACTCCGGTCACACGTTCAAAGGTCCTGATATTTCGGCCCTCCTTACCGATAATCTTCCCCTTCCAACTCTCGTCCGGCAGCTCCACCACGGAAACCGTATACTCGGCCACGTACGACGTCGCCGCGTGCTCCATCGCAGAAATTAGGATGTCGCGAGCTCTGTCCTCGACGGCGGACTCAATCTGCTCCTCGGCCTCGCTGATGCGCTTGGCGCGCTCGGATTCCAAATCCTGTTCCAACTCGCGAACAAGCATGCGACGGGCGTCTTCTCGCGACAAAGAGGAGGATTTTTGCAAAACTTCTATATATTTTTCTCTGAGCTGCTCAACGGGTAAACTTCCCAAATCGGGTTGTTGAGAGGCTTTTTTGGTTTTTCGTTTTTCCATTTTTTATCATTAGCCTGCTTCAAACTTTCTTGAGAGAGTGTATCATTTCTTTAAATTAGCCGCAACTAAGGGGTTTTAGGGGAGTCCTCTATTTCTCTTTGGTTTCCAGGGATTTTCTAATCTTCTCTTCCGCTTCCTGCGCTATTTTAGGATGCTCCCGCAAAAACTCTCTAGCGGCCTCTTTGCCTTGTCCAAGTTTTTTATCCCCGTACTCGTACCAGGAGCCGGATTTTTTGACAACCCCGTGCGCTTCCCCTAAATCTATTATCTCCCCCATTCTGTCAACTCCTTGATTGAACATTATGTCAAACTCAGCTTTCCTAAAAGGAGGAGCAACTTTATTCTTGACCACTTTGGCTCGAACGCGCGACCCTAAAATCTCCTCACCCCGCTTGATGGTTCCAATACGTCTTATGTCTATTCGAACAGAGGAGTAGAATTTCAAGGCTAGACCGCCGGGGGTCGTTTCTGGGTTGCCAAACAAAACACCGATCTTTTGGCGAATCTGGTTTGTAAAGACAACGGTGGAGTTAGTTTTGGAGATTATTCCCGCAAGCTTGCGAAGAGCTTGCGACATCAGTCGGGCTTGACGACCTATGTGCTGGTCCCCCATCTCCCCCTCGATTTCAGCCCTTGGCGTTAAAGCTGCAACGGAGTCGATAGCAATAAGGTCTACCGCGCCCGAGCGAACCAGAGTTTCTGCAATCTGTAGCGCTTGCTCCCCTGTATCCGGTTGAGAAAGAAGGAGATCGTCGACGTTAACCCCAATTCGGCGGGCGTAAGCGGGATCAAGCGCGTGCTCCGCATCTATAAAAGCGGCCGTTTCCCTATTCTTTTGGGCTTGGGCGATAACATGGAGAACCAAAGTTGTCTTACCAGAAGCCTCGGGACCGTAGATTTCTATCACCCGCCCTTTGGGTACCCCACCAACCCCCAACGCCGTGTCCAAGCCAAGCGAGCCGGTCGAGATAGTTGAGACGTCGCGGGCGCGAGAGGCGACTTGCTCCCCGAGCTTCATGATGGAGCCAGTTCCGAAGGATTTTTCTATCTGTTCCATCGCACTCTCAAGCGCTTTTTTCTTTCCTGAAGTTTCGGAGGTTTTTTTGGGCGCCATAGCCTTTGGGGGCAGGGGGAATTCGATTTTGATATTAACGTCTGTGGCAAAGAAATGCAAATCAATTACTGGAAATCTAGAGCGTTGGAGGATAAAATGATCTTGCCCGACGGGGACTGGTGAAAGATGCTTTTCGGAGTGTGGCGCAGCTGGAAGCGCACTCGCATGGGGTGCGAGAGGCCGTGGGTTCGAGTCCCACCACTCCGACCAAGAAAATTGCAGGAGGTCCGGAATACGCCTGCGGCGTATAACCCGCCTAAGGCGGGTTGCTCGAGTCCCGGGTCCCTGACCACTCCCTTCCTCACGCTATGGAAAAAATCACCGTTACAACCAAGAAACCGAAAGAAATTATAGATATCACCAACGAAATAAACAGGAAACTTAAATCTGAAAATGCGTCGAGCGGACTCTGCCATCTCTTCGCCTCTCACACAACTTGCGCTTTGACTACCGCGGACTTGGACCCCGGGACAGATCAGGATATGTTGGATGCTTTTGAGGAGATGGTCCCAAAACTCCCCTATCACCACCCCCACAACCCTTCCCATGTAGGGGATCATATTATGAGTTCCGTTCTCGGACCGTCGGTTACCATCCCTGTTGAAAACGGACAACTGGTTCTCGGAACTTGGCAACGGGTGGTCTTAATAGAGCTCTACGGTCCCAGAGAGAGGGAGGTTATAGTGTCTTTCCTCAAGGAAGAGGACCGAAATTAGGAAGAAAGGCGGTTGGAGACCTCTCTCCAATTGACAACGTTCCACCACGCCTCTATATATTCACCGCGGAGGTTTTGGTATTTGAGGTAGTAGGCGTGCTCCCAAACGTCGAGCCCCAGAAGCGGGACATGCCCTTGGGAGATGGGGCTGTCCTGGTTGGGAGTCGCCGCGACCGCTAACTTGCCACCCGCGTCCTTGACCAACCAAGCCCAACCGCTGCCAAAAAGGTTTGAGGCGGCCTGCGTGAACTGCTCTTTGAACCTGTCAAAACTTCCAAACTCTTTCTCTAGCTCTTTCCTCAACCCTTCTCCCGGTTCCCCTCCCCCGCTGGGACTCATCGAAAGCCAGAAAAGCGAGTGGTTCAAATGACCTCCACCGTGATTGCGAACGGCGATGCGGGTATCCTCCGGGATGGAGTTGAGATTAGAAAGTAATTCTTCGACGGTTTTGGTTTGCAAATCCGAATATTTCTCCAAGGCGACGTTGAGTTTGTCCACGTAAGCTTGGTGGTGTTTACCGTGGTGAATCTCCATAGTCTTGGCGTCGATATGAGGCTCGAGGGTGCTGTACTCATAGGGGAGTTTTGGAAGTTCGAAAGCCATAGATTTAAATCCTACCAAATTTATAGTAATTGGTTAAACTGGAAAAGATATGATAAGAGCTTTTCTTGGCGTGCCTCTACCGCAGAGCGTAAAAAAGGAGCTCGGAAAGGAAATCAAAAAGCTGACGACCGCCCTTTCCGATTGGAACGTAAACTGGGTAAAACCCGAAAATCTACACGTCACGTTGATATTTTTTGGATCTATCCCCGAGGAGGGGGTCGAGGCGCTTCAGGGGGAGATAGAACCCACTCTAACAGGCGTCGGGCCCTTCAAGGTTAAAACGGGGGCACTTTTCGCCAGCCAAAGGCCCGTTTGGCTTGAGATCGACAAAGGAGGAGACAAACTCGCAGAACTTCAGAAGCGCCTCGCCGATAATTTATCCCTAAAAGGTGTGGAGGAGTCACGCCCCTTTCACCCCCACCTCACCCTCGGTCGCGTCAAAAAGCGGGGCAGGGCGAAGCCGCCTAAAGCGAGTAAAAACTTCTCCTGGAAAGCAGATCGAGCGGTTCTTTACGAAAGTAAGCTTGACAGTTCGGGTTCGACGTATAAAGAACTGTTCTCTTTTACACTTTCGCAATAGTGCTATCACATTTTTCAGAGGTCATGAAGTAGTTTTAAAATTTCGACCGCACGAGCGGGGTTGCCTCTGCCTACTGGAAAGTAACATGGAATAACCCGCGGTTTTAGATTAGAACCCATCGATAAGTCAAAGGCTTTGAGACTCCCCTCCCCTACAACCTCCAAGTAGTAGTCTCCAAGTTTTATCTTTCTGCCGGTCAATCTTTCAAAAGGAATAAGCCCAAAGCTCACAATATAGGTGGGTTGAACGAGTTCTATTTCCCGCTGTATAACCGGTATAAAGAGTTTTGTCATCCCCGCGTCCGGTAAGGAGGCATCGCTACCGGTGCGCTTAACTAGATTGGTAATATATAAGCTTTCGCGCTTCATAAACTCCTCGAGTTCCTTTGCAAAAGAAACAGGCCAAGCGGCGGACTTCTCAATACTTCTCATAAGATTGTCCGCCAAAAAGCCCGCCTTATAAAACACCCTCCAAACCTCGCGAGTCCCGATAAAAGGATAACGAGGCCCTTCCCAATTCGGATCAGAGCTGATATTTCTGTGAGTGGGGTTAATAAAAACGAACATCAGCTTGGGTCTATCGGCTTGACCCCCGCCAACTATCGGTATTAACTTGTTTTCGGGAAAATATTTCTTGTTTATGGTACGCACATGCCGCCATAGTTCGGACAAACTTTGCGCGCGCGACAGATCCATTAACGTTTCGAGTACTGGGGACGTTTCCTAGCTTTTTTCAAAAAGTACTTTTTGCGCTCTTTTTTGCGAGGGTCGCGGGTCAAGAGACCGGCGTCACGAAGAGATTTGCGGTTTTTCTCGTCGACCTCGACCAAAGCACGGGCGAAACCCAGAACGACCGCTCCCAATTGTCCGCTTTTTCCGCCACCCGAGATCTTAACGGTCGCGTCGAACTTGCCCTCGGTTCCGGTCACCTTAAAAGGTTCGTTGTACGAGACTTTAGCGGCTTCTGAAGGGAAATACTCCCCTATTGGGCAGTCGTTCACGACAATTTGCCCTTTCCCGGGAAATAGTCGAACGGTAGCGGACGATTCTTTCCTGCGCCCAACGGCCTGATAGAATTTTTGCTTGGTTTTAGACTTCGTTTCAACCATTTTCCTTCTTTGCCCTTTCAACCATCTCGCCTTCCTCCCCGGGATAGACATAGAGCTTTGTTATCATTTTGCGACCGAGCTTTCCCTTTGGCAACATCCCCACGACCGCGTGGCGTATCACTTCCTCCGGACGCCGCTTCCTAAGCTCCTCCAACGTTTCCTCTTTGAGCCCACCGGGATAACCGGAGTGGCGATAGTAAACCTTCTGTTTCTCCTTTTTCCCCGTCACGGCAACCTCGCGAGCGTTTGTGATAACCACATAATCTCCCATATCCAGGTAAGGGGCCCAGTTACTCTTGTGCTTACCCATCAAAAGCTGTGCAACTTCAGTTGCCAAACGGCCCAAGATCTTACCCTTTGCGTCCAGAAGGTGCCACTCTCGTGTTACCTCACTTGCTTTTGTTGCTCTTGTTTTTTGCATCTTTCTTTTTAGCGCGTACCGCGGTCTTTTTAACCACCGCCTTCTTGGTCCGAGCCTTTGGTTTCGCTTTTGGTTTTTCTTCCTCCGGAGGAGTTTTTATCTCCTCGACAAACTCGACTCTTGCCATCGGGGCATTGTCACCCAGGCGAGGGGGAAGCTTCACGATTCGAACGTAACCGCCAACCCTATCCTTGAACTGGGGAACTATCTGCTCAAAAAGTTTTACAGCCGCTGTTTTGTCAGGTAAAAGAGCAAGGATACGTCGACGGGCAACAAGGTCAAGTTTCTTCGAACGGGAAATCAACCGCTCCACCTCCTTTTTTAGATTTTTGGCTCTCGCCTCTGAGGTTTCTACCTTACCGTGAACGATAAGGGAGGTCAGAAGATTCCTAAGGCGTGGGGTAAGCTTCGCCATCTCATCTTACTCCTTAAGGGAAGCGCTTAATTTTTTAAGCGCCTTTTTGACTTCGGATAACGCCGTCTCCCCAAATCCCTTTATATCGAGAAGGTCCTCTTCGGTTTTCTGTATCAACCCTCCCACCGTCTTAACGCTGGCACCCTCAAGCGTATTGAGTGTTCTTGGGGAAAGACCGAGCTCCGAAACCGGAGTTTTTCTAACCTCCTCGTCTACCTCTTCAACGGGCGATAGTTCTCCTTTGGGTTTTTCCTCCTTCTTGACTCTCCTACCCTCCACTTTCATCCCGGATATCTTCCCAAAATAATCTCGTAGTATTCCGGCCGCCGCCTCCACGGCTTCTGTCGGGTCTGTGGTTGCGTCGGTTGTAACATCCAGAATTAGTCTGTCCAAATCCGTTCTCCGCCCCACCCTTGTAGCTTCGACCGAAAAGGAAACGTTTACGACGGGGGTAAAAATGGAATCCATAGGTATAACCCCTACCTTTCCGCTCTCACGCTCCTCGGCCGGTCTGTAACCCACTCCGCGCTCGACAACAAGAGAAACCGAAAGCTTAGCTTTGGAATCCGTGAGAGTAGCTACCTTGAGATTCGGATTTGCGACCGCCGCCTCGGAAGAGATTTTAATATCCCTAGCTTTGACATCCTTAGTACCACGTTTCCCACCTCCAACCTCTATCGTTCCTTCAAATGGGCCGTCGGCGGTCACCTTGAAGCGCACGCGCTTCAGGTTAAGCATGAGCTCAACCACGTCCTCCTTTACACCCTTTATGGTAGTGAAAGGATGCGAAACCCCTTGAATCTTTATCTCGGTAATGGCTCCGCCGGGGAGAGAGGAAAGGAGAACTCGTCTAAGAGCCGTCCCCAAGGTTACCCCAAAACCCGAGGGTAGCGGTTCGATAATAAAACGCCCGCTTTCACCACTGACTTTTTCCTTTTTTATGGTTATGTCGTTAGTCTCCATAGCTCGCTTACCGAGAGGACGCGGTCACCTCAGGCGCCCGCTAGTTCCCTACCGGGAATAAAACTCCAAGACTAGGCTTTCGTCAACCTCGGCACCGGCGTCTTCTCTAGCCGGCAGAGAGGTGATCTCTGCCTCTTTGGTTCTTTTGCTGACCTTAACCCAGGAAGGTTTGACTACCTCGTCATAAAGAGGAAGGTCTTTTTTGGCAAAGGTTATTTTATCACCAATATCAACCGAATACGAAGGGGTTGTTACACGCCGGTCGTTTACTTTAACAAGACCGTGAGAAACAAATTGTCTTGCTTGAGGTCGGCTTTTAGCAAAACCGGCTCTGTAGACCACATTATCGAGCCTCCTCTCAAGAATCTGCAAAAGAACCTCCCCAGTTTTTTCCTTACTTCCTAAAGCTTGTTCCAAATACCGCTTGAACTGACGTTCCCTAACGCCGTAGATCCTTTTGAGTTTCTGCTTCTCACGAAGTTGCTGCCCGTAGTCTGAAAGGCGACGGCGAAACCGTCCATGCTGACCCGGAGCTGACATCCGCGTTTTAACCGGACAGTCGTCTCGCCCGCAAAGTGGTATGCCTTCTCGTCTGCAGAGTTTGTGTGTTGGTCCCGTGTATCTACCCATTAAGGGTTCCTTTCAGTCGCAATTTGACAAGTATCATCTGCTCAATTGAAACCGCTTTGCGGTTAAACGCAGAATGCGTTTCCAAATATTTGTTAATTGGTAATTGATATTTGATCATTTTCTTATACTCTCCTGCGCTTTTGGGGGCGTGGTCCATTGGACACGATCGCTGGCGCCAGATCGCTAGCAACGCTCCCCTGCTCTAGATATCTAACGTTGTCTGAATCTTTAGCTAAGTAACCCACCATTAAACCCTTCTCCTCTTCTTGGGACGAGGACCGTTGTGAGGTATTGGCGTCACGTCGGTAATTGAGGTCACGTCGAGTCCCCCAACCTTAAGGGATTTTATAGCAGAGTCACGACCCGGACCGGGGCCTTTGACCAAAACCGAAACCCTCTTAACCCCAAGATCCGCAGCCCTTCTGGCTATTGCTTCTGCAGCTTGAGAAGCGGCAAATGGGGTCGATTTTTTTGTTCCTTTAAACCCCGCGGTACCTGCAGAACCTCGGGTGACGACCCTACCTTCCTTATCTGTAACAACGATAAGGGTATTGTTGAAAGTCGAGGTGATGTGGACCACACCTTCTTCTGAAATTCTCTTGGTCTTCTTTCTTTTGGCCATTGTTTTTAGGTCTTCTGTGCCTTCTTGGCTTCGCGAGCAGATTTACTTGTTCCGCCAACCGTCATTTTTCGACCACGCCTTGTCCTTGCATTGGTACGAGTTCGCTGACCCCGAACCGGTAGTCCCTTCTCGTGCCTTATACCGCGGTAAGAACCTATTTCCTTGAGCCGCTTTATGTTTAAAGCGACCTCGGCCGAGAGCTCTCCCTCAACACGATGACCTCCTTTTTCTATGGCGTCGCGAATCCGCCCAATCTGCTCCTCATTTAGCTCCTTGACTCTCAGATCCGCGGATATCCCGGCGTCACCTAAAATTTTCTTGGATAAACTGGGCCCGATCCCCCGAACGTACGTAAGGGCAACTCCGACCTTTTTATCCTGTGGTATGTCGACTCCTGCAATTCTTGCCATCTTTATCCTTGTACCATTCTCGCTTCGCCCAAATGTTCAAGCCCTCCTCCCGTCATCCCTGCCTCTGCTTATGCTTAGGATTCTTGCACACCACGTACAAGCGTCCCTTGCGTCTGACGATTTTACAGTCTTTGCAGATCTTTTTTACAGACGCCCTAACTTTCATTGTTCAATTTCCTTTCTGCAAAGACTGCTAGGCGCATAGCACGAGCGCGCCGTCCAATCCTTACAAATTTTTTTAACACTAGCTCTTACCTTCATCTTATTTAAAAACTTTGCTAGCGAGCTCCGCCGAGCGTCCAATTTTTTTCACCGAAGCTCTAACTTTCGAGGACAGCACTTTCATAACTATTTATACCTATAAACAATTCGACCTCTACCGGAATCATACGGCGACATTTCCAATCTCACTCGATCCCCCGGAAGAACTTTGATGCGGTAGATCCGCATCTTACCTGATATGTGGGCAAGTACCTCCTTGCCACCGTCAAGCTCTACACGAAAAAGAGCGTTGGGTAAGGTTTCACGAACGGTTCCTTCTTTCTCTTGTTTTGCCTTCTTACTTTGCTCCAAACCCTCTGTTTTTATCATATCATTCCTGTTTGGTCAAGATTATAGGACCCTCGTTAGCAACGACAATTGTGTGCTCAAAAAGTCCGCTTAAAGACCCGTCCGTACTCGAGACGGTCCAACCATCCTCCTCAACCTTAAGCTCCCTCCCCCCCTGGGTATAAATCACTTCAACCGCCAGCGTCATCCCTTCCTTAAGAATGGGTCCGGGGTCCTTGATTACCAAGCAAGGAATCTGCGGCTCCTCGTGAAGCTCGCGTCCTATACCGTGACCGACGAGAGAGTCCACAGGAGTATAACCGTTGCCTTCTAAAACCTCCTGCATAGCAGCGGAAATATCCCTTACCCGGTTTCCTGCCTTCGCCTCCCCCATGGCTTGCACTAACGCTTGCTCTCCTGTTTTTAAAAACTTTAGCTTATCCCCCGAGGCGTGACTTTCGTCCCCGACGTAGATGGTCCAGGAGGAATCCGTATTAAAGCCTTTGTAGTAAACCCCTAAGTCAACGCTTAAGATATCTCCTTCCTTAAGTTTTCTCCCCGAAGGGAGTCCGTGAACAATGCCTTCGTTTACGTTTAAGCACGTTGCAGAGTTGTAACCTGGAACCCTTTTGAAGGCTGGTTCCCCGCCCAAACGTCTTATCTGTACTTGAGCCATTTCCTCAAGCTCAAGGAGACTCGAGCCCGGCCGGGCCGCCTGCAACACTTTTTTTAAGACGGCTGAGGTCTTCCGACCTCCCTCTTGCATAATCTCAATTTCCTCTTTTGTCTTAAGAGTTATCATCTTAACCAGATTACTGCAGTTTGGACATGATTTCCCGGTTTATGTCTTGAATTGAAGAGGAGGAAGCGTCGATCTCGATCAAAGCGCCCAAGCTACGGTAGAAAGCGATAATAGGTTTTATATTTTGGTTATAAAGATCGAACCTGCGCTGCATAAGCTCGGGTTTATCGTCCTCTCTTCCGCGACGCAACAGGCGCTCGGTGGCAGCCTGAACTCCAACCTGGAGATGGAAAACTTTGTTTAAGGCAAAAATCTGTGACATCGCCCGCGCCTCTCCAATAGTCCTTGGCATCCCGTCAAGGATAAAGCCTCGAGATGTATCTTCCGACATAAGCCTCTCCCTCAAAACGTCTAGGGTCATCTCATCGGGAACTAAGCCACCCTCTTCCAGGATCTTTTTGATTTCACTCGCCTTGGGTCCACCTTCCTCAACTACCCGCCGAAGCTCCTTGCCAAGAGAAAAGACGGGAACGCCAAGCGGCTTTGCAAGTAGATTAGCCTGGGTAGTTTTTCCACTTCCTGGCGCACCGATTATGGAAATTCTCATCGAAGACCGGGTATTTTAATGCCAGAGAGAAACATCTTGCGAAGGCGTTTATTTACCTTCTTCTTAAAGTCGCGATCCGCTTTATTCAAAGCTTTCTTGATATCCTCCATCTCCTCACCTGAAACGGTGATACTTTCAATCTCCTCGCCGCGGCGCACAATTTTTACATCCCCCACCTTCGCCTCAACGATGATATTCTCAAACTCCTTTTGCAGGCGCTTGGGATCGCTCAAAAGTTCCTCCATCATTTTTTTCTGCTGTTTCTCAAACATTCTTATCTAATTTACTACATATCTACCGTCTACTGTCTACCGCCCTTGGAGGTGCTGCATCATAAGGACGCGATCTTTAAATCGCTAGTTTATGACCTCGTCATAAATAGCCATCGTACTCTCGAACAGAGAGTTCCCCCTCAATCTGTCTTAACGTTTCAAGGACAACGGAAACTACAATCAAAACCCCAGTCCCCCCCAAGGTAAAGGCGGTTATCCCGGTCACGGCAGCCGCAACCGACGGCAGTATAGCCATTAAACCAAGGAAAATACCTCCAAAGAGGGTTATCCTTGACATAATCCTGTTCAAAAACTCCACAGTCGCCATACCCGGTCTGATCCCGGGAATAAAACCACCGCGCCTTTTCAGGTTTTCGGCTATATCCTCGGTATTAAAGACGACCGCTGTGTAGAAGAAGGTGAAAAGAAAAACAAGGGTGAAATACAAGCCGTTGTATAAGAAACCTGTCGGGTCAAAAAGCGCTATGACCTGAGACGATAGACGCGCCACGGCAGGGTTGTCAACCCCCGAAAGGTACCTTGCCACCGTTGGAGGAATAAGAACCAAAGAAATGGCGAATATGATAGGTATCACTCCGGCTTGGTTGATACGAAGCGGCAAAAACGATTGGACCGCAGATCTGGGTCCCCGAACCGAGTAGTTTATGGGAACCCTGCGAATAGCCTGGTTTATCACAACCACCCCGGCAAAGACCGTAATGAAAAGGACAAGAAACAACACCAAGTTTCCTAGTTCTCTACCCGTTGTGGCGGAGAAGGTTTGCGCCAAGGAAAGAGGGTAACCCGCGGCTATACCAACAAAAATAAGAAGGGAGATTCCGTTTCCCACTCCGCGCTCGGAAACGAGCTCGCCAATCCACATCAAAAGAATAGAACCGGTGGCAAGCGCTACAACCAAGGAAAGGAGAGTAAAAGGGTCGAGATTGAACACTACGCCCTGTTGGCGAAGAAGAAAGTAAAACCCGTATCCCTGAAAAAGCGCTAGAGGAAAGGTCAAGAAGCGCGTGTACTGGTTGATTTTGGCCTGCCCCCGCTCCCCTTCCTGGGCGAGCTCTTTAAGCGAGGGAAACCCAAAGGTCAAAAGTTGGAAGATTATAGCCGCGTTAATGTAAGGGGCTAACCCGAGAGAGACGACAGAAAAGTTCTCCATCGCACCTCCGGAAAAAACGCTCAAAAGCCCAAGGAGAGTGTTAGTAGAGAAAAGCTGCCTCAGGGCCACCCTGTCAACTCCGGGCAGCGGAAGGTGCGCGAGGAAACGGAAAATCAAGATCGCAAATAAAGTAAAAAGTATTTTCGAACGAAGCTCTTTGTGCGCCCAAACTCGCTTTAGTGTTTCAATCACTTATCTTTCTTCTTCCTGGATTTAAATCCACCTTTTTTCGGCAGCCGTTTAACCAGGGGAAGCTGACCTCCCTCAAAAGTTGGCTTGACACTCCCCCGAGCCTTTTGTCCTTTAGACCCGCGGCCGACGGTGTGACCGCCGCGGCCCGAACCGTACCCGCGTCCTACGCGCTTCTTGGCTTTTTTTACAATTTTAGAAAGTTTATGAAGCTCCATTTTCCTCCCTTGCTAGCGTCTTTAGAGCTTTAACTACCGCCTTAGCGTTAGTCACCGGGTTGTCGGTTCCCAAAACCTTCGCCGATGCATCTTGATACCCAGCAAGTTCAAGTATACTTCTTATGACTCCACCGGCTATGAGCCCAGCTCCTCGGGGGGCAGGCATCAAAAGAACCTTACCCGCCCCTTCCTTAATTCGGATTGTTCTCGGCAAGGTTGATTCTTTAATAGGAATAGCAAAGACATTCTTTTTCGCCTTAACCTGCGCTTTGTCGATTGCGGAGCGAAGATTCGAAGCCTTACCGTATCCCAATCCCACGCGACCTGAACGGTTTCCGACGGCAACAAGAGCGGTAAAACCAATCTTGTCGCCCCCCTTAATCTTTTTGGCAACACGGTTAACCGCCAAAACCTGGTCCGTAAACTCTTCTTGAACCTTCTGTTTCTCCTCTGCCATATTAAAACTCCAAACCTCCTTCCCGAGCCCCTTCGGCGACTCGCTTTACCCTTCCATGGTAGGCGTAGCCACCACGATCGAATACGACCTTTTTGATCTTCTTCTTAAGCGCCCGCTTTGCAAGCTCCCGCCCTACCTCAAATGCGCTTTCCGCTTTTGTCGCCTCACCAATCCCAAGGTCCGAGGCGGAAACCAAAGTTTTTCCACGCTCGTCGTCCACGAGCTGGGCAAACATATGCTTCGACGAGCGAAAAACCGAAAGGCGGGGTTTTTTGGCGGTCCCAACGACCCGTCCCCGAACTCTCGCTCTTCTCTTGGCTCTTTGGTTTTTGTATTTTCTAACCTTTGCCGTCATTCTTGACCTCCTCCAACCATGGCTTTTGCAGCTTTGCCAAGCTTGCGTCGGACAATCTCACCTTTGTACCTTATACCTTTTCCTTTGTAAGGTTCTGGCGGTTTAAGTGCCCTTATATCGGCGGCGGCCTGTGAAACAAGCTGTTTATCAACTCCCAAAAGCCGGATTTTCGTCTCCCCCTCAACCTCGACCGTCACTCCCTCTGGAATCTTAAACTCCACAGGATGAGAGTAACCGAGAGAAAATTTTAACCCGGAGGCGGTTTTTTGAACGCGATACCCCACCCCAATGAGCTCCAACTCCTTGGTGTACCCTTGGCTCACTCCCTCAATAGCGTTTCTAACCAAAGCATAGCCCAAGCCAAAAACGGCCTGAGGCGTACCTCTTTTCTTCTTGAAAGACGCCTCCTGGCCCGCAACAGACAGCTCTATACCCTTGGGGAGTGTGATCTCAAGTTTCCCTTTAGGCCCAGAAATACGAGCAACTTGGGGCTTGGAATCCCTCACCCCGACCTCGACAGTTACCTCATTTGGAATCGGTAATGGTTTCTTTCCAATCATCTCTTACCAGACTTCTCCTACAACCTCGCCACCTAGTTTTCGCCGCTTCGCTTCGCTGTGGGTCATAACACCCTGAGGGGTGGAAACGATTCGCACGCCGGCGTTTGGATTTTCTATCCTCTTCCAAGAGGAGTACCAACGTTGTCCAGGTTTTGACAATCTCCTAATATGTGAAACGACAGGATTTTTAAGTGCAAGGAATTGACGAACCGACCCCTTTTCCTTAAACTTCCTAATCTCACTGATATAACCTTCCTTCTTGAGGATTTTCGCAATGTCCTGCTTAAAGCGAGAATAGGGAACCACAACCTCCTGAGCTCCTGCCAAAGAAGCGTTTCTAATCCTTGTAAACATGTCGGCTACCGGATCGCTCATTATTTTTGCTTCTCCTTTCCACAAAAACAAGATTCTTGAGTGGCGCGAAAGATTCTTACCATGATGCTTTCTTTACCCCCGGGAGTTCGCCGCGGGAGGCAAGCTCCCGAAAACAAATTCGACACATCCCGAATCTGCGAAGATAACCCTTTGAACGCCCGCAGATTGAGCAGCGGTTATATTCTTGAACCTCGAATTTCTTTTCCTTTTTGTGTCTTTCAATCCAACTTTTCTTAGGCATGTTCCTCCTTAAACGGCACCCCCAATTCCTTTAAAACCTGATAAGCCTTTTCGTCGTCCCCGGCATTGGTGACAATCGTCACCTCGAGACCCCGAATTTTTTCTACCTTATGGGGGTCAATCTCGGGAAATGCGGTGTGCTCCTTGATTCCAATAGTCAGGTTCCCGCTACCGTCAAAACTGCGTCTTGAGATCCCTTTGAAATCACGCGTTCGCGGAAGAACGATTTTGATCAACTTCTCAAGAAAGTCCCACATTTTACGGCTCCGCAACGTCGCCGAGATCCCGACTATGTCGCCGCTTCTAATACCAAAAGATGCGACCGCCCGTCTCGCAGGACGAAAGGCAGGGGTCTGACCCAGAATCCTGGCTAGTTCCTCACGAGCCTTTTCAAGATCCCCTTTGTTTTCCCGAGAAGCCCCAACGCCCATGTTTACAATAATCTTGGTAACCCGCGGCACTCCATACGGATTTCCCTTACCGATCTTATCTTTCAATTTTGGAACGACTTTTTCTTGGAATTCTTCTTTTAGCATCTCTTCTTACAACTTTGCACCGCAGTTTTTACATACTCTACCCTTTCCAATCCGCGTCGGTTTCTTGCATTTTGGGCACACCACAGAGACTTTGGAAATGTGAAGAGGAGCCTCAACTTCCACAAACCCTCCCGCTCTCTCTTGAGTTTTAGGCGTTGTCCTTTTAACAATGTTTAGACCCGAAACAACAACCTTCGCCTCTTTTGGGATAACTCGCAAGACCTCCCCCTCGCGTCCTCGGTCTTTACCCGAAAGAATTTTGACCTTATCACCCTTTTTAATCTTCATCTTTGACTTGTTACTTGCAACTTGTTACTCGTCAATAAATCTCCTTCGCTAAAGAAACAATTCTCCTAAACCCCCTATCCTTCAGCTCGCGGGCGATAGGCCCGAAAACTCGACTGCCCTTAGGGTTACCCTGTTTGTCTATAACGACCGCGGCGTTGTCATCAAAGCGGATGTAGGTTCCATCGGGTCGTCCTACCTCTTTTCTAGTCCTGACCACAACGGCACGTTCGACCGCGTGATCCTTAACCACACCGTTTGGATCAGCCCCACGAATAGAAACTGTTACAACGTCACCTAATTTGGCGACCCGACTCTTACCTCTATGAGGGATCCCTATAACTCTTAGTTTTTTAGCTCCCGAATTGTCGGCCGCGACTAAAATTGACTCCTTTTGTATCATTTCTTCTTCCGCCTCACTTTCTTCTTGGTCTTGCTCCTCGTCATCTTTTTCCCCCGCTTCTCCTGTTTCTCATGTTTCTCATGTCTCTCTTGTTCAACCTGTTTTCCAACCGGCTTGCCCTCGACCTCGACCACCTCAAAGCGCTTTCTCTTGGATAAGGGGCGGCGCTCCTCGATAACGACCGATTGTCCCACCTCGGGCTCACCTTCAAGATGGGCGAGGTAACGCTTGGACACTTTCACCCTTTTTCTGTAGCGGGGGTGGTGGAAAACACGCTCCACCACAACAGTTGCTGTCTTGCTACCAGAGATCGATTCAATTTTTCCTTTTAATTTCTTTCTTGGCATTTTCTTCTGCAGCCTGCGCCTGCTCGAGTATCTCCTTCTCCTTCAGCACGGTTAAAACTCTTGCAATTTCCTTCTTTTTCTTTTCTAAAACCGATCCGTCGGGTAGGTTTTCCAGCGCGCGAGAGGAACGCAGACGCACGAGCTCCTCCCTCGCATCCTTAAGGGTTTTTATGAGTTCTTTTTTCTCTTTACCTCTTAACTCTTTCACTTCAACCATCTCAAACTACTCCTCCTTAATAATCTTCGTTTTCATAGGAAGTTTCGCTGCTGCAAGCTTAAGCGCCTCAACCGCCGTGGCCTCCGCAATCCCGGAGATTTCAAAAATTACTCGCCCCGGCTTAATGACCGCCGCGTAATGATCAACGGGAGACTTGCCACCCCCCATCCTTGTCTCAGCAGGTTTTTTGGAAATCGGTTTATCTGGAAAGACCCTTATCCAAAGCTTCCCACCCCGTTCGCTATAGCGACGGATTGCCTTCCGCGCAGCCTCTATCTGACGCGAGGTTAAGTGTCCTGATTCAACCGCTTGAATACCGTACTCCCCGAAGGAGAGTTCGCTACCGCGCTGCGCCTTACCGCGGATTGTTCCCCTGAAACCTTTCCTAAATTTTGTTCTCTTTGGTAAAAGCATCAATCCGTCCTTCCTATTTCCCCTCTAAAGATCCAGACTTTTACTCCCACCGTACCGTACCTCGTGTGTGAGGTGCTTCGTGCAAAATCGATATCCGCCCGCAACGTGGAGTGCGGGACGGAACCTTTTACAAAATATTCACGCCGCGCAATCTCCGCCCCTCCGATTCGCCCAGAAAGCTCTATTTTAATACCCCCGGCGCCTTTCGCAATTACTTCATCGACTATCTCATTAGCTATTGCGCGGTAGCGGCGCCCGCGACCCCGTAAAACCTGCGCAACCCTATCAGCCACAACCGCGGCAGAAAGCGCAGGCTCCTTGACCTCCTGGATATCAAGCTCAACCTGTCCACCGATAATATTGCCCAGATCGTCGCGCAAAATCTCCGCCCCACCGCCACCTCGCCCTATGACCAAACCCGGTTTTGAGACGGTAATGATAACTTTAACCTTCCCACCCCTGCGCTCCACCTCGACGCTTTCCAAACCAGCGTGTTGAAGCTTGTTCCGCACAAAACGTCGGATCTTGGCGTCCTCCGCGGCAGTTTTTGCGTAATCTCGACCTGCAAACCAGCGAGATTTCCAAGGTAGAAAGCTACCAGTTCTTAAGGATCTAGGGTTAACTTTTCTTGGCATTTTTTACCTCCTTTTTCTTTCGCTTTTCGCCTCCGGCCCCCGCCTTCCCACCTTTGACTCCCTCCTCCCTCGGACCCACGCCAATTGTGAGGTGGGTTGAGGGGGTTCGGATAATTCCCGCCGCGCCGCGTGGTTTGGGATCCAATCTCCTTCTAAAGGTAGGTCCTTTATCGGCTCTGGCGTCGGTGACCACCCAACTGTCTTTGTCGACCGCCGCTTTAGCGTTGGCTTGGGCGGAGCTTAGAACCTTAAGCGCAAGACGCCCACCCCGTTTTCCGCTAAACTTTAAGACAGTCTCCGCCTCGCCGATAGATTTTCCGCGAATGAGGTTCATTAAGTCCCGCATCTTTGAAGGGGAAATTTTAAGGTAACGCCCCTGTGCCTTAGCGATCGTTTCCATTTTCGGTTTTTCACTTCTAACCTTTAATTTTGAATTTTGCATTTTTCTTACACTCTTCCTTCAGAGGCAGAGACCCTCACTCCCTTGGCTCCGTGTTTTCTAAAGACCCTAGTGGGTGCAAGCTCTCCCAACCTATGCCCTACCATTGCCTCGGTAATTTTTACCGGTACGTGGGTTTTGCCATTGTGAACAGCGATTGTTAGACCCACCATCTCGGGAGATATCTGGGAAGCTCGAGACCAGGTTTTAATAGGAGAAGTGTCGCCCGATTCCTTGGCGCGGTGTATCTTCTTTAGAAGTTTTGGGTCAATAAATGGTCCTTTCTTGCTGCTTCTTGCCATTACTTTTTCCTCCTATCCTTAACAATATATCGGTCCGTATGTTTTCTTCTTCTGGTTTTTTTCCCGAGAGTCTTTTTACCCCACGGGGACTTTGGTGAGGGCATCCCAATACCGCTTTTTCCTTCTCCACCGCCGTGAGGGTGAGCACCCGGGTGTTGAGCGACACCTCGAACGGTTGGTCTTACCCCCATGTGTCTTTTAACGCCTGCCTTGCCAAGTTTCCTAAGCTTGTGATCGGCTCCCGCCAATGCCCCCACGCTAGCCCAATTCTCCTCTCTAACTTTTCGCACCTCACCAGAGGGCATCTTGAGATGGGCGTATCCGCCCTCGTGCGCCGTAACCGTCGCAGAACTCCCGGCGGAGCGAACCATCTGTCCGCCACGCTCTGCCGTAAGCTCCACGTTGTGAACCTGCGTACCAACAGGAATATTTTTGAGAGGGGTAGCGTTACCCGGCTTGATAGGTACGGCCTCTCCGGCTATGACATCCTGCCCCGCTTTCAAACCCTCAGGTCGAAGAATAAAACGGCGCTCCCCGTCCTTGTAAAGGAGAAGTGCTAGATCCGCCGAGCGGTTAGGATCATACTCAAAGGCTTCAACGCGCGCCGGGATGTTACGCTTATCGCGCTTAAAGTCCACATCCCTATAAATGCGTTTAGCACCGCCCCCTTTATGTCGAGTTGTGATACGGCCGCGGCTTCTGCCGACGTGCCGCTTTCTTCCCTTTTTGAGTCTTTTCGTTGCGTTTGTCATCTTTACTTCTTCTCGAAAATATCAATCTTCCCTTTCGACAGGGTAACTATAGCGCGCTTGGTGTCCTGCCTCTTACCCTCAACCGCCCTTGCTCCGCGGCGTCTCAAACGCACGGTCTTACCCCTAAGTTTTGTGATTGCGACTTTGTCAACCTCTACATTTTTGTAAAGCGCTTCAATCGCCCGCGCCACATCCTGCTTTGTCGCCGCGGGGTCGACTTGGAAAACATATTTATCCGCTGAGGCCAACTCGTGGCTTTTTTCGGTTATCACCGGTTTTTTTATCACCTGGTAAATGTTCATTTTTTACTCTTCTTCGAAACCTTCTTTTTAACTGTACTTTTGGTAGTCTTGGGTTTGGAAACCCCTAGTCGCTTTTTTAAAGCGTCGATCCCTTCCTTAAGAAAGACGACGTTTCCGGCCTTGAGAACCGCGTAGGGGTTTACGGTTGAAGCAGGAGTTATCTCAACACCAGGGAGATTTCTAAAAGAGCGGAAAACCACCTCTTCAGGACGCGCGGTTACGATGAGGGGCTTTTCAAGCTTTAATTTCTCAATAAGCTTAGCGGCAGAGGAGGTCTTTGGCTCTTTGAAGGAAATCTTATCCACAATGAAAATCTTGTCCTCTTTCGCCTTACTTGAGAAGGCGGAGCGGAGCGCCAAGTCCTTAATCTTTTTGGGAATTGAGGACTCAAATCCCCTTGGTTTAGGACCGTGAGCCACTCCCCCACCAACCCAGATAGGTGAACGGATAGACCCGTGGCGCGCCCGGCCGGTCCCTTTCTGCCTCCAGGGTTTTCTCCCGCCGCCGGAAACCTCGCTTCGGGTTTTGGCCGCGGCGGTACCTTTTCGCTTATTTTTCTGATAAACGTGAACGTACTGGCGGAGGGCTTGCTCGTTTGGTTTAATTCCAAATATCTCCTTTGGCAACTCGACCGTACTCTGAAGTTTTGTTCCTTTGTCGCTATAGACGTTAACTCGCATATCAGTGACCAGCAATCAGTAACCAGTGATCAGTCATCGGATTTCTTCTCAGTCTGTTCCCCGCCGCCTGTTCCCCGCTCCCTGTTCTCTGTTCTCCCTTTTGGTTCATACCGAAGGACAATCTTGCTTTTACTGGGCCCTGGAATGGAGCCGGAGATTTTGACGATTTTCCGTTCGCCGTCCACCAACACAACCGAAAGTCCCTTTACTGTCACTCGAGCCCCACCCATACGTCCCGCCATCTTTTTGCCCTTGTAAACCCGGCCAGGAGTGGTCGTCCCTCCAATTGACCCAGGGGCGCGCTGACGGTCGGACTGGCCGTGGGTTGCCGGACCCCCGGCGAAGCCGTGGCGCTTCATTACCCCCGCAAAACCCTTGCCCTTGGAGGTACCAACCACTTCGACCTCAGTCCCCACTACCAGGTCCTCGGGGAGATCCTTAAAAGAAACCTCGGTAACAGGGATAACTTTCCCGTCTTCGGAAAATATTTGACCCATTTGTAGTTTTTTGGCTTCGACCTCTACCATTTCAACTAAAAAACCGCTCGTTTAAGCGGCCTCATAAACCCAAACATCAGGATTGGGTGCGACAAGTTATGGCTTGTCCTTCTTGAATCTTTTCAAGGTTGGACGCTTAAACATCACCGTTAAGATGATAGCAGAGGGGATAAAAAAGTTCAATAACTCTGCGGCGAATATTCTCACAGCGTGAGTCAGCAGACTTGAGACACCGTTTCTGAGAAATTAGATTATCGAGCGCCTTACTAATACTCGGCGTGCTCGAGCTGGTTCATAAAGAAGTTGACGGCGTAGGCCCAGCTCCCGCCGTTCTCCAGAGACACTGGAGCGTAGCGTGTCATAATGTCCTCGACGGTGGTCAACCCGTCATCCAGAAATTTCTCCTTGAGCCCTCTGGCAACCGTTCTAATCCCTTCTTCATAAGAGGAGAAGTAGAGCGTCCCCCGCGAGTGTATCCCCCATCCCCAACAGTTGTGGGAATCGTCCGGAATGGTCCGACAAAAAGTAGATTCCGCCCCGGCTATGGCGGCCAGAAGCCGCCAATCGAGGCCAAACTCTCCAGAAACCGAGAGAATCAGATTGGAATGGGCGGCCAAGGGCGACCGGTAGACCTCCAGAAAATTTTTCAAGATAATGGGACGCGCTTCTTGGGAAACAGTGCTCTCCCCAAGGATAACCCCATCAGGAGGCAGGCTTCCAAAAAGGGCGGACGCCACGGGTTCGAAAGTAATTTTCTCGTCGACGGTTGAAGTGATAAGAACTCCGGAGGCAGAAGCCAAAAGGGCAAAGGAGGTTGCCCCAAAAAAGATTAAAGGCAGTGCAAAGATTGTTGCGACCTTGGGCAGGCTCTTCATAGGCAGGCTGGGGCAGCTAAAATAAAGCTAGCAGAGTGGGAAGCCGGATTGCAAACCTGTTAAGATTTATTTGATGGGTAAAAGACGCAAAGTATACTTGCCCAAGTGGCAACGGTGGTTCATCTATCCCCTTTTCATAGGAATGTGGTTGCTTTTTACCTATCTTGAGTTCTTTAATCCCGACACCCAAGGGGAGTTAGGACTCGTTGGCTACGTCTTCTTCACGATTCTTTTTTTAGGGCTTGGAGTGATGTTTTGGCTGATGACCTCTGGGCGTCTACCCTCATACGAAATCGAAGATAAGGAAGAAAAGAAAAAGTCCTAAAGCTCATTTCCGAATGAAGTGAGGAAAGATGACTCTTTTGCGAAGCAAAAGGTCCTACATCCTCACCTCAATTCCCACACCTGCAGGCAAATCGAGATTAGAGAGCTCGTCTAAAGTTTTGGAAGTGGGTTCCTCAATATCGATAAGGCGTTTGTGGGTTAGGATTTCAAACTGCTCGCGGGAGCGCTTGTCGATGTGGGGGGAGCGGATGACAGTAAAAAGCTCCCTGTCTGTGGGGAGCGGGATGGGACCTATGACTTTGGCACCGGTACGAATGGCCGCGTCAACAATTTTCTCGGCGCTTCGGTCTATGACCCGAGCGTCGTAAGCTTTTAAACGAACTCTAATCCTTCCCTTGGTTGCCATGGTAACGTGCAGGAATTAGCAAACAGAGAACAGAGAACAGAGAACAGAAACTTGCTCCCTACTCACTATTCACTACTCACTTAACTACTTTGGAAGCCACTCCCGCCCCGACGGTGTGACCGCCCTCCCGAATTGCAAATCGCAACCCCGCCTCAAGTGCGACAGGCTGAATCAGCTTAACGGTTATCTTAACGTTATCCCCCGGCATAACCATCTCGACATCCTTAGGCAGGGTAACCTCACCGGTAACGTCGGTGGTTCTAATGTAAAACTGCGGGCGATATCCTGAGAAAAACGGCGTGTGCCGACCGCCCTCTTCCTTGGAGAGAACGTAGACTTCCGCCTCAAAGTCGGTGTGGGGGGTTATGGAACCGGGTTTGGCGATGACCTGTCCACGCTCGATGTCATCTCGCTCTATACCCCTTAAAAGAAGGCCAACGTTATCGCCGGCCTGAGCCTCGTCAAGCGTCTTCTTGAACATCTCGACACCGGTAACAACCGTCTTTTTGGTATCGCGGAGCCCAACAATCTCGATCTCCTCACCAACCTTGATTTTGCCTCGTTCGACACGGCCGGTTGCGACCGTTCCGCGCCCTTTGATAGAAAAGACGTCCTCCACCGGCATTAGGAAAGGCTTGTCCATCTCACGGGTTGGAGTGGGGATGTACTCGTCGACTGCTTTTATCAACTCCTCAATACTCTTCATCGCCTCGGCATCTCCTTCAAGAGCCTTAAGCGCCGAGCCTTTGATAACGGGAACCTCATCCCCCGGGTATTCATATTTGGTCAAAAGTTCGCGGACCTCTACCTCAACGAGGTCAACAAGTTCTGGGTCATCAACCATATCGACCTTGTTAATATAGACAGCAATCGAAGGGACGTTAACTTGGCGAGCAAGAAGAATGTGCTCTCTAGTCTGAGGCATAGGTCCATCTGGAGCGGAAACGACCAAAATTGCCCCATCCATCTGGGCGGCGCCGGTAATCATATTTTTGATGTAGTCGGCGTGACCCGGAGCGTCGATGTGGGCATAGTGTCGCGCCTCGGTTTCGTATTCTACGTGGGAGATGCTGATAGTAATACCGCGCTCCTTCTCCTCGGGAGCTTTGTCGATTTCTTCAAACGGTGTAAAGGTCGCCAATTTCTTGTCGGCGAGGTACTTCGTGATCGCCGCGGTTAAGGTGGTCTTTCCGTGATCGACGTGACCTATGGTTCCGACGTTAACGTGTGGCTTTGTTCTTTCGAATTTCTTTGCTTCTGCCATAATGACTTGACTTAAAGATTTTAGGGATTGGGCTTGCTGATGTCAAGTAGGTACCCGAAGGCGCCTACTTGCTTGGCTTTTGGCAGAGCCAAAACCAAGACAAGAGTGAACACCCAAACGATTAAACCACAAAAACCCTACTTCCCTCCAGAAATTATCTTCTCCGCAATATTTTCTGGAGTTTTCTCGTAATGCGACGGCTCCATGTTAAAGGTTCCCCGTCCAGATGTCAAGGAACGAAGAGTAGTCGCGTACCCGAACATTTCACCCAATGGAACGGCGGCCTTTATGGCCTGGGCGTTACCTCTAACCTCTGTCCCTGAGATCTGCGCTCTCCGGGAGGAGAGATCCCCCATCACCTCACCCAAGTACTGCTCGGGGGTGATAACCTCGATCTGCATTATGGGCTCAAGAAGAACCGGTTTAGCGCGGCGGCACCCCTCCCGAGTAGCTTCAGATGCAGCAATCTGGAAGGCGATGTCCGAGGAATCGACCTCGTGAAACGAGCCGTCGTAAAGGGTTGCTCGAACGTCTATTAAGGGGTAGCCGGCCAAAACGCCTTTCCCCAAAGCTTCTTTTACTCCTTTTTGGGCTGCGGGGATAAACTCCTTAGGAATCGCTCCGCCGACGATCCTATCTACAAACTCAAATCCGATTCCCCGGGGCAAGGGCTCAAGCTCCAAAAAGACGTGCCCATACTGCCCTCGCCCGCCCGATTGGCGTATGTATTTACCTTCCTGCTGAATCTTGGTCGTAATAGTTTCCTTATAGGCAACTTGGGGGGCTCCAACGTTCGCCTCGACCTTAAACTCTCGCTTCATCCGATCGACTAGAATCTCCAGGTGAAACTCCCCCATCCCAGAGATGAGGGTTTCGCCGGTTTCGTGGTTTGTTGAGATTTTAAAGGTAGGATCTTCCTCAGAAAGTTTTCTCATAGCTCCCCCAAGTTTCTCCTGATCGGCTTTGGTTTTGGGCTCGATCATAACCGATATCACGGGTTCTGGGAAGGAGATACTCTCCAAAATTATGGGAGCTTTTTCGCTGCAGAGGGTATCTCCGGTAGTGGTATCCCCGAGTCCGATCAAAGCGGCGATCTCGCCCGCTTTGATATCCTTAATCTCCTCACGTGAGTTGGCGTGCATCAAAAGTATCCGACCCACCCTTTCTTTATCTCCTTTAGTGGAGTTGAGGACGTAAGAGCCGGAGGATAGCTTCCCGGAATAAACCCTCACATAGGTAAGTCGCCCTACAAAAGGGTCGGTTTGCACCTTGAACGCCAGAGCGGCGAAAGGTTCCTTGGTATCGGTTTTTCTGGCGACCTCGGCACCGGAAAGATCGACACCTCTAACGGGCGGAGTGTCCAAAGGAGAGGGCAAGAAGTCAACCACCGCGTCAAGCACCAGTTGGACTCCTTTGTTCTTAAGAGAGGAGCCGCAAAGAATAGGAAAGATCTGGCCGGTGAGGGTCGCTTTTCGAAGCCCTTCTTTGAGCTCGTCTGCTGCAAACTCCCCCCCGCCTACAAAACGTTCCAAAAGCGACTCGTCTTCCTCGACTATCGCCTCGATAGTCTTTGCCCTGTACTTTTTGAGCTTGTCTTGAAGTTCGGCGGGGACCTCCTTTTCGACAACTTTCTCCCCCATCTCACCCTCGAAAAAGTACGCTTTTTGTGTCAAAACGTCAACCACGCCTGAAAAATCGGACTCTCTGCCAATTGGAAAGTTGACTACAATGGTTTTGGCGTTGAGCTTATCTTTTATAGATTTAAGGTCAGCCTCAAAGTCTGCGCCAATTTTATCCATCTTGTTTATGAAGCAAATTCTTGGAACCTTGTATTTATCCGCCTGGCGCCAAACCTTTTCCGACTGCGGTTCGACTCCTTCCTTACCATCAAAAACTACAATCGCCCCGTCCAAAACCCTTAAAGAACGCTCCACCTCGGCGGTGAAGTCGACGTGCCCCGGGGTGTCAATAATGTTCACCCGATGGTCTTTCCAAAAAGTAGTCGTCGCCGCTGCGGTTATGGTAACTCCACGCTCTCGCTCCTGCTCCATCCAATCCATAACGGCCGCCCCCTCATGAACCTCGCCAATCTTGTAGGTTCGTCCGGTGTAATACAAAACCCGCTCGGTAGTTGTGGTTTTACCGGCGTCGATATGGGCGATAATACCGATGTTTCTTACCCGATCCAGGGGAACTTGAAACCCTGCTTTTGATGAAATCTTTTCCTCTACCATATACCTTTATCTTAAAACATGAAAAGGGTACCGCAACGGCACCCGCTTTAAGCTTTGGCCGAAATATCTTAGCAGAGTGGTACCGTCTAGTCCACAATTTAAGGGAAAGTTCTATAATAAATTATAAATAAGGAGGTGATGAAGAGCGTGATGTTTATCGGAGCTTTAATAGTTTTTACAGGGGCGTTTTGGCTTCTCTCCAACTTAGGCTACATATCGGCCGACTTTTGGGAAGTCTTTTGGCCTCTGGTCGTAATCTTAATCGGCCTCAAAATCCTTCTTGTCCCCTTGAAGTGGTATAGATTTTGGGACAACCTTCGAGGAGGGAAGAAAAGAGTAAAAATTGAGTAGTTCGGTTTTTCAAGCTTGGGGAACTTTAAAGATCAAGCCAACAAGGTATCCCACAGTTGCCGCGGCTAATCCTATCGCCAGTATCTGCAAACCGTTTCTCCAGAGGCCAAGTCCCATGACGCGCGCCTTGTAGACGCCTAGGATAAAAAGAGCCAGCCCGGAGGTTGCAACCGCCACCCATATCCCCACGGAAACAGAAAAAACAGCAAAAGGAATAAGCGGGATAAACGAGCCCAAGATCGCCGAAACCCCAACGATCGCCGCATCCTCCACCGCGTGGGAACCAGTCACCGAGGAGGTATAAGCCACGGCGGCCATAGAAAAACTCTCGGCGAACGTCGCCGCAAGCCCCGCGGCTAAAATTATCCTCGTGTCTCCAGAGGCGGCGGCTACACCTAGTGTAACTCCCAAAACATTAACCAGCCCGTCCTGTCCACCAAGGATGATATCCCTAAGATCCAACTGACGGTGTGACGGTTGTTGAGTCATTCTTCCCTAAACTTTTTCTCCCCCGCGCGGATAGGGACCTTGAGCCAGTTTTCAATCGGTGGGAGGGGACAGGAGTAAACCTCGTTGTAGGCGCAGTAGGGATTGTAGGCGAAGTTAAAATCGAGCTCTATTTTACCGTCTTTGTCCCTCACCTCGAGATAACGCCCGGCCCCATGCGTTTCCTTCCCCGACGTCGCGTCGCGAAACGGCAAAAAGTAAGAGCCGCTTTCCGCCTGGTATAAGGTAAGCTGTGCGGGAGCTCCCTCGACCTCCTGCCTGCCGGCAGGCACGGCGAACTTGAGTTTGCCTACCTTCTTGTATGTCTTTCTCTCTCCAGTTGAGGTCTCAAACTCAAAGTCCTCTGGCGGGACTCCCTCCAGTGGGATCTCGAAACGCAGAGCTGGGTTTTCGGGAAAGTACTTTAGACCTTCAAACACATCCAACTCCTCTGTTGGAATCGGCGATTCGTGACCGGTTTTAAAGAACTCATCTTTTCGCGCTCTAAACTCCTCAAGTTCACTCATGGGCTTATTTAAAATTTACCAAAAGAAGCGAGGTTGAAGAGTGGGGTGGGTTACCACCTAAAATGAGCGAACGCGCGATTTGCTTCGGCCATTTTGTGGGTATCATCTTTCTTCTTAACGGCGGTACCTTCACCGTTGTAAGCCGCCGCTAGTTCCTCGGCCATCCTCTCATCGAAAGGTTTTCCCTTTTTCGACCGAGCAGAACTGACCAACCAACGAATAGCTAAAGTCTGCCCGCGCTCGGCGGCAACAGGCATAGGAATCTGGTACGTTGCACCCCCGACACGGCGGGAGCGGACCTCTTGTTTCGGGGTTATGTTGGTCAACGCTTGGGTCAAAACGAGAAGCGGTTCAGCTTCCAAACTCTTAGACGCCTTATCCATAGCTTTGTAGACCAAGCTCCGGGCGGTCTCTTTCTTGCCGTCTTCCATTACTTGGTTTATGAGTTTGGCAACAACCGTGGACCCGTACCTCAAATCTGGCTCGACTAGTTTTTTTCGAACGGGGCCTCCTCTTGGCATTAAGCACTCCCTTCGGTCGACGCCTCCTGCACCTCCTCGGCAGCGGCAGAGCCGGCCGCCCCCTTCTTGGAACCGTATAGCGATCGGCTTGTAACACGCTCTTCAACACCCGCCGTATCGTAAACTCCTCTTACAATGGTGTACTTTATCCCAGGAAGGTCTTTGACCTTTCCACCCCGAACTAGGACGATGTTGTGTTCTGCCAAGTTGTGGCCCTCACCCGGGATATAGGCGGTAACCTCGCGTCCGTTGGACAATCTAACCCTAGCAACCTTGCGAAGGGCGGAGTTCGGTTTTTTAGGGGTCATTGTTCTAACCTGAAGCACAACGGCGCGTTTAAAAGGTGAGGGGGTCCTTTTTCTCCTTCTCTTCAAAGAAGAGTACACCTCGGACAGCGCCGGGGTTTTATCCTTCTTCGACGCTTTCTTCCTCCCTTTTTTTATAAGCTGCTGTACCGTTGGCATATTATTTACCCTCCATAATCATTTTAACCTGCGATCCTAGCCCTCTCCCCCGTTGGGATCAGACGTCCTATTATGACGTTTTCCTTAAGTCCCAAAAGTTTGTCCACCCGACCGGCGACCGCTGCTTCGGTCAAAACCCTGGTGGTCTCCATAAACGAGGCGGCGGAAAGCCAAGAATCTGTTTTTAGAGACGACTTGGTTATTCCGAGGAGAACGGGTTCTGCCGTTGCCGACTTTGTACCTTTTTTGAGCTTTTGATTTTCCTCATCAAGATGGACCTTCGTAACGATTTGACCCTGTATTAACCCCGTGCCGCCGGCGTCGATAACGCGTACTTTGCTAAACATCTGCCTCATTATTACCTCAAGGTGTATGTCGTCGAGATCGATTCCTTGACTCGAGTAAACTTTAAGCGCCTCGTTGGCCAGATATCTTTGCGTCTTCTTGACCCCCAAGACTTTTACCATCTTTTTGGGGTCGAGATACCCTTCGGTTAACTGCTGACCATCCTCAACCTTGCTTTTATCTTCGACCAAAATATCGCGACCGAAAGGAACGTCAAATTCCTCTACGTCGTCTCCTCCCGTAACAATTATCTTCTTAGTCTCACCCGCCTCAACAATTGAAACCTTTCCGTCAAAGGAGGCCATAGCGGCTTCAAATTTAGGAGTTCGCGCTTCAAATATTTCCTCAACCCTAGGCAAACCCTGGGTTATGTCGGTCGAGACAACAATACCCCCGGCGTGTTTGGTTCTGAGCGTAAGCTGCGTTCCAGGCTCTCCAATCGACTGGGCGGCAACGAGACCGACGGGTGCCCCGATTTCAACCGGTCGGTTTCTCCCAAGATCGACGCCGTAACAGACGGCGCAGACTCCGTGTAAGCTCTCGCAAGTTAATGGAGAGTGAACCTTGACCTCTGCAACTTCCCCCTCATCAATCTGCTTCGCAGCTTGAGGGCTAATGATTTTACCTTTGGACACAATCTTCTTTCGTCCGACTTTTACAACCTCGGCTGCAGTTCGCCCGGTCAGGCGCTTGGCAAAGGAGGATATCACCACACCTTCCTCCCTTGTTAGGGTTATGGACTCCGACGTTTTACAATCTTCCTCCCGGATCAAGGCGTCTTGCGCTACGTCAACCAAACGACGCGTCAGATACCCAGCGTCAGCCGTTCTCAAGGCTGTATCAACCAACCCCTTTCTTGCACCACGCGCCCCGACAAAGTACTCAAAGGAGGTCAAACCTTCAAGGTAATTTGAACGAATCGGAAGCTCGACACGACGCCCCGTTGGATCGAGCACGTGTCCGCGCATACCCATAATCTGCTTAACCTGATCGCGGGTGGCACGAGCCGCACCCGAAGCAATTACTAACCTTATCGGGTTCTCCTCCGAAAGGGCACTCCAAGAAAGCTCGTCAAGGTTGCTTGTCGCCTCGCTCCAAACCACGCTGGTTAACTCCTTTCGCTCTTCGTCCGTTATCAACCCTCGGCGGAAGTTCTGTTCAATCTCCGTTACCTTCTGCTCGGCATCTGCTAAAACCTTGGTTTTCTCCTTAGGAACCACTCCATCCGAGTAAGCGAGCGAAACCCCAGAGTGGGTTGAAAAACGAAACCCCAAGCTTTTGATGTCGTCAATAAGTTTGACAACCACTTCCTCCTCACCGCTTTCAAGAACCTGGCCTATGAACCGTTTAACCTCCTTGGCTCCAACCGCTCCGTTGAAGAACCGCAAAGACGAAGGGAGCACTCGGTTGAAAATTATTCGACCAACGGAGGTAGTCAAAATCTTGCTGTCGATCCGAACCTTTATGGCTTCTCGCAACCCAATAAGTTCAAACTCGTGGGCTTGGATAGCCTCCTCCTCATCGCAAAATACCTTAAGCTTCTCATCTTTCCTTTCTTTTTCCTCCTCCAGCATACTCGTCAAGTAGTAGGTCCCAAGGACCTGGGCTTTGTTTGGATAGGCAATAGGATCGCCCGTTGCTGGTCGCAGAAGGTTATGCGTCGAGAGCATGAGCTCACGAACCTCTTCTATAGCGCGCTTCGAAATAGGAAGGTGAACCGCCATGGTGTCCCCATCAAAATCCGCGTTGAAGCCGGCACAAACTGCGGGGTGGAGTTGGATAGCAGAACCGTCAACCAAAACCGGAAGAAATCCGAGAATTGAGAGTCTGTGAAGCGACGGAGCGCGGTTTAGAATAACCGGGTGATCGACGACGAGCTCCTCCAAAATATTCCAAACCTCGTCGTCCCTCGCCTCAAGGTAATTTTTCGCCGACCGCAAGTTTGAAGCGAGCCCTCGAAGAAGAATCTCTCTAAGTACGTAGGGTTTGAACAGCTCAAGCGCCATCTCACGCGGGATACCGACCTGGTTGAGCTTTAGGTTAGGACCGACAACAATAACCGATCTGCCCGAGTAATCGACTCTCTTTCCCAAAAGGTTTTGCCTGAACCGTCCTTGCTTTCCAGAAAGAAGGTCGGCAAAGGAGCGAAGGACTCTCCGCCCCCGCTGGACTCTGCCGCGACGAGCTTTGGAGGAATCTACCAAAGCGTCTACCGCCTCCTGAAGCATTCTCTTTTCGTTTCGAACGATAATCTCGGGCGCTCCAAGCTCCAAAAGCTGCTTTAAACGGTTGTTTCGGTTTATGACCGTTCGGTAAAGGTCGTTAAGGTCCGATGTTGCAAACCGCCCCCCTTCAAGCTGAACCATTGGTCTCAAGTCTGGAGGGATAACAGGGATAGCGGTCAAAACAAGCCAGGTTGGGTCGACCTCGGCTTTAAGAAGATCCTCGATAAATCTCAATCGTCGCCGAGCCCAAACGCGGCGTTCTCCCTTACTTTTCTCAAGACGTTCCCTAAGACGTTTTGAAAGATCCTCCAGATCAATCGAGGAAAGAGCGCGACGCACCGCCTCGGCCCCCATCATCGCCTCGGCAAATTCCTTGAGGTAGGGGTTTATGAGGTAAAACTCCCGTTCCGAAATAACGGAGAATAGCTTTATAGATTTGAGCGTTTCTAGTCCTTCCTTTTTCTCAGCCTTGAGTTTGGCGCGAACTCCCTTGTCCTCAACCTCAGCAATCCTACGGTCGTAATTTTTCTCAAAAGCTTCGATCGCGGAGGTTCTCTTTTTGCGGTCAAACTCGGTTATCATATAGCGGGAAAAATAAATTACTCCTTCAACATCCCGCGGTGAAAGGCCCAAAACGACGCTTATTATGGATGGAACGCCGCGGAAAAACCAGACGTGGGCTACGGGCGAGGCAAGGGTGATATGTCCCATACGTTCGCGGCGGACTCTCTTTGAAGTGACCTCGACACCGCACTTGTCACAAATTATTCCCTTAAATCGAGCTTTTTTATACTTTCCGCAGTAACACTCGTAGTCTTTAGTGGGACCAAAAATACGCTCGTCAAAAAGCCCGTCTTTTTCGGCCCGAAAAGTTCTGTAGTTAATAGTCTCCGGTTTGGTCACCTCACCGTACGACCATTCCTTTACCTTCTCCGGCGAGGAGACTACTATTTTTAGAGAATCAAATTCTTTGAACGGTTCGAAACTACTTGGCATAGTTTAACCTCTTCCCTTACCGCCCTTCGCTTTCGGATTTTCGGCTGAGGATCCCTCACCCGACCCCGCCGCTTCGGCCCAACTTTTAGCTAACTTCTCGATCTCACGTTCCGCCTCCTGCGGTGTTTTAGCAACCTCCGCTTCCTCAGCCTCTTCCTCCGCTTCCCTCTTGAGAGGCTCAACATCCAAAACCACTCCGTTAAGCTCGCGAACTAGAAGTTTAAAGGACTCGGGTAGCGTGGGTTCTGGAATCTCCTCCCCTTGGATAATGGCGCGATAAGCCGCGGAGCGGCCTACCAGGTCGTCGGACTTTATGGTCAGCATCTCCTGAAGCGTGTGGGCGGCGCCGTAGGCCTCCAGCGCCCAAACCTCCATCTCACCAAATCTCTGTCCGCCAAATTGAGCTTTGCCACCCAAAGGCTGCTGGGTGATGAGCGCATAAGGACCTGTCGAGCGCGCGTGCATCTTATCCTCGGCTAAATGCTCGAGCTTGAGAATATAAGCTTTCCCAATCGCCACCTGCTGGTCATAAAGCCTGCCGTTTCTCCCGTCGTAAAGCTTAGCTTTACCCGATACAGGAAGCCCCGCTTCCTCGAGCTCGCGCTCCAAAACCTCCTCCTCAAACTTTTCAAAAACCGGAACGGCGTAGCGACGGTCTAGCTTCTCCCCCGCCCAGCCCAGGTGAGCTTCCAAAATCTGTCCAAGGTTCATCCTGTTTATAACCGAGTGGGGCTCCAGAATTATGTCAACAGGCGTTCCATCCTCAAGATACGGCAGGTCCTCTTGAGGGACAATTTTTGAGATCACACCTTTGTTTCCGTGAAGCCCCGCGAGCTTGTCGCCGACCGTAATTTTTCTAACCTGGGCCACTCGTACGGAAATCTCCTGAAGGACACCCTCCGGCAGGTCTGCCTCCCCTTTGTTTAGGATCTTAACTCCTACAACTGTTCCCCACTCCCCATGCGGTACGCGAAGCGAAACATCCCTAACCTCACGCGCCTTCTCACCAAAAATAGCCCGAAGAAGTCTTTCCTCCGCCGAGAGCTCTGTCTCCCCCTTGGGAGCAATCTTTCCAACCAGGATATCGCCGCCTTTTACCTTGGAGCCTATTACCGCAATCCCCTCCTCATCCAAATTGCGAAGTGCCTCCTCAGATACATTTGGGATATCGTGGGTCACCTCTTCGGCCCCAAGCTTGGTTTCTAGGACTTGTATGGGGTGCTCGGAGATATGAATAGAGGATAGTAAGTCCTCGCGGCGAAGGCGTTCCGAGATGACGATTGCATCCTCGTACCCCAACCCGCCCCAGTACATGTAGGCAATAGTTAGATTCCTCCCTAACGCAATCTCCCCATCCTGGGTTGACGGACCGTCGATAAGAACGTCACCTTTCTTGAAAGCTTGGCCGGGCTCGACCTTAATCTTCTGGTTATAACAGGTTTCGTCGTTTGATTTGACAAATTTGAGGAGTTCATACTTTCTCTTTTTGCGTCCGCCTTTGTAGGTGACCTCCAGCGTATCTGAGTCGGCATAAGTAGCTTTCCCATCGCGCTCGGCCAAAACGGTCAAACCGGAATTGACCGCCAGATCACGCTCAACCCCGGTACCGACGATGGGGGCTTCCGGCGCAATAAGAGGAACCGCCTGACCAACCATGTTGGAGGCCATAAGTGCCCTGTTGACATCGTCGTGTGCCAAAAACGGAATGAGGGCGGCCGAGGCGGAAACTATTTGGCGTGGGGTGACATCCACGAGCTGAGCGCGCCCAGCGTCACCAAAAAAGAACTCGCCCTTGTGCCTCAAGGGAATTCTCTCCTCCAGAATTTCCCCTCGCTTCCCTAACCTAACCGAAGCGTCTGCAATAACGTAGTTGTCCTCCTGGGAAGCGGTGATATAGTCGATGTCGTTGGTTACAACCGGGCGACCTCTTCCTTTTTTAATCTTTCGATAGGGCGATTCCAAAAACCCAAGTTCGTTAACTTTTGCGTAAAGCGCCATATGGGTTGTCAGACCAATCGATGTACCCTCCGGAGTTTTGACCGGACAAACCCGCCCGTAATGAGTATAGTGGGCGTCGCGGACCGAAAAGCTCGCCCGCTCGGCCGTTAGACCTCCCGGCCCTTTGACCGATAAACGGCGTAGATGCTCCAAACCAGCCAACGGGTTAACCTGCTCGTGGTACTGAGAAAGTTGGGAGGAGGCGAAGAAAGAGTGCAACCGCGCTTCGATCGGCCGGGTTGAGATAAGCTGTATTGGCTTAGGCAACTGATCGCGAGCCTGCAAACTCATACGTTCCTTGGTAACCCTCTCCATTTGAATGAAGCCTATCCTAACCTGCGCCTGAACAAGCTCCCCGACAGTCCGTACCCTTCGGTTGCCCAAATGGTCGATGTCTGTTATCTCACCGATCCCGTGGTTTAGTTCTATAACCTTCTTCAGCGCGGCTACCAAATCTTCTTTATTTAGAAGACGGTTTTTGCGCTCGTCGAGGGAAAGTTCAAGCCCCAATTGCTCGTTGAGCTTGAATCGCCCCGCGCGGCCCAAATCGTAACGGCGGTGGTCAAAGAATATTCGCTCAAAAGTAATCTTTGCAGTCTCAAAAAGAGGAGGCTCTCCCGGACGGACCTTCCCGAATATCTCGACCACGGCTTCCTCGTAGGATTTAGTCTGATCTCTTTTGAGGGTCTCTTCGATAAACGGACGGTTGGGGTCGGTGTCGACGTCGGAAAAAGTTTCTTTGATATCGCTGTCCCGAGTTAACCCAAAAGCACGAAGGAGAACGGTCGCAGGCATTTTTCGGTAGTTACTAATTTTTACGGTTAGGTGGTTTCCACGGTTCGTACCAAATTCAAGCCACGCACCGTTTTTAGGAAGAAGCCGAGCGGAAGAGAGGGGGACACCGGTCGTGGGGTCCGACTCGCGGGAGAAGTAGACACCTTCCGAGCGCAAAAGCTGGTTAACCACGGCGCGCTCGATACCGGAAACTATAAAGGTCCCACCTTCGGTCATCTGCGGAATCTCGCCCATATAGATTTCCTGGCTTGCCGTTTTTCCGCTTTTAATCTCCTTAAGCTCTGCAGTTAAGTACCAGGGAATAGAGTAGGTCAACCCCTTCTTTATCGCTTCCTCCTTGGTAATCTTGGGCTTGCCGAAGCGAGGCTTCCCAAAGCGGAGTTCCCACCCGCGCCCTGTGTAGTCTTGAATAGGATTAATCTCCTCCAATACCTCAGCGATGCCCTCGGTAAGGAGTGCATCAAAAGATTGCTTTTGAACCGTCGAAAGTTCAGACAGCGGGAGGAGTTCAGATGTTTTGCCCAGCCAGACCCTTGACATAGAGTAAATCACAAACACCCACAGGGCGCCTGCCCCATGCGCTCACAGGAGTGCTATTCAGTTAACACGGGTAAGTTAACACGTTGACGAAAGAGAGTCAAGAGCTTGGCCAGGACCGCCCTCAATCCTCACTAAGGTAAAGCTCACGATTTCTGCTGTGCTCCTTAAGAGTGGTCGCGTAGTAGACCTTCCCGTCTTTACCGTGAAGGTAATACCAGTAAGGCGACTCCTTATAGCCGGCCGCCGCCTTGAGCGCCTTGACCCCGGGATTTGCGATAGGCCCGGGCGGGAGTCCTTTGATTTTGTAAGTGTTGTAAGGAGAGTCAACGGCCAGGTCGGCCGACGTGAGCGTATCTTTCCACCACTCCCCATTATCCTCTTGATAACCCAGAGCGTATTGGACGGTCGCGTCAACCTGTAGAAGATGGGTAGGCCACCCCGGAGATCTCCAACGCTTGACCAAAATTCCAGCTATGGTTTGCATCTCCTCCTCGGTTTCGCGTTCCAAAGTCTCCCGCTCCAAGAGCGACGCCAAAATCACTATCTGCTCTTGCGTCAGGCCGCTTGAGGCCGCGGGCTGCAAAACGTTATCCTGATACCTCTCTTCGAAGTTACTGCGAAGTATCTCAACCAATTCATCAGCGCTGATATCTATGGAAACAAGATATGTGTCGGGGAAAAGATAGCCTTCCAGATCTTCGGTTAAGGTTAGAAATTCCTCGGAGAATGTCTCGTCATCAACCGGAAGCTTAGACAGAACATACTCGAGGTACTGCTCTTTCCTCCAACCCTCCAAAAAGGTCACCGTTATATCAAAGGTACCGTGGCCCAAAAGCTCGGCGATTTGAACGATAGAGAGGGTTGGGGGTATCTCGTAGCGGCCGGCTTGAATTTTTGAGGTTAGACCCTTCCACTGGACGTAGAGGACAAAAGCAGACGCCGAACGGATTAAACCTGCCTCGTGAAGACGGGAGGCAACCTGCGTTACTGACTCCCCAGGTTCAACCACAATCTCGCGCTTCTCCCCCTCCCCTACCGGCTTGTTTATCTGGTAGCTGAAAAAAACCCAGGCGCCGGCGGCCAAAAGACCGAGGAAGAGGAGGGCAAGGAGAACTCTTCTTGCACGTAGCATCACTTAACAATTATACGCGAGGCGCATCACTTACGGGGAGAGATGGGCTTTTCCAAGAGCCAAAAGCCCCAAAGCACCACGAGCGCGGCGACGGTGGTAAAAACGGCCAGGGCGTACTCGCCTAAACCGGCGGCCATACCGATAGCGGCGGTAATCCATAAAGAAGCGGCGGTCGTAACGCCCCTAACCTCCCCACGGGTCGAGATGATGACCCCGGCTCCCACAAAACCCATACCGGCCAAAACCTGCGAAGCGATACGGGTGGGGTCGGCGGCGCCGTCTCCGAAAGCGGAGCTCATCGACAAAACTGTGAAAAGGGCCGAGGCTATGGCTATAAGGGTGTGTGTCCTTAAACCCGCGGGCTTGTCGTGAAACTCCCGCTCGGCACCGATAACGGCGCCCAGAACGAGCGCTACTAAAATACTCCAAAACGCAGGGCCTAGGGACAAAAACTCCATCAAATTCAAAGATATCAAATTATCTCGCCCTCGTTCACCTACTTACTCTTCTCGTCGAGATATTCTTGCAGAATTAGAGCGGCGGAGGCGGAGTCAAGCTCCCGCCGACGCTTCTTGGATTTTCCCGCCTCGATCAACTTCCGCTGTGCCTCACGGGTGGTCAAAATCTCCGATCGCAAAACCACCGGCACTCCAAACTCTTTCTCAATTTTCTTGCCCAAACCCCTTACTTTCCCCTCATGTTCTCCTTCAGGCACCCCCAGGACCACCTGCTCTATGCCCTCCTGCCCAATGACGTCCGTCAATTCCTCAAACGTCGAGACCACTCCGTAAGGTTCGGCGAGATAATCCCGAGAGATAGCCAAGCCTATTCTCTTCTCACCCCAATCCACACCAAGGATACTCACAATTAAGATGATAACCCAAAATAAAGAAACCCCCGTTCTTGGGATCAGAACGGGGGGTCCGGAACCTCCATGGCAAATTCGTGTGCCTCGGTTTCACGATCGTCAGCGAGAACGCGGTTGATGCGCCAGCTGAAATCAAGCAACCTCGGAGCAAGTTCGCACTTGTTGCCGTGCTCCGGGCAAGCTTGTTCAAGAGATGATGGTTTCCCATCCCTGAGCTGACCGAACGCGCCGCCGAAACAAGGGTGGATAAACACGTCCCAAGCGTCTTGCCACTCCACCTTGAGGATATACACCCAGTGACCACCGTTCCCGGCGTATTCCACCGTTCTTGCGATCTTCTTTCCCATCGATCTCTTGCTGGTAGTTACGTCCACCAAAAGCCGACGGTTCCCTTTGTGTATAACGAGATCAAACCCGCGGTGGAGATCCGAATACTCTCCTGCTGGCTCGACCGCGAACTTGTTGCCGTTGGCTTTGTTGGCTAACCCAGCTCGGAACGCCAAGGCGAGTATCGCCGCCGGCTCAGCAGCCGAATCTCGGGTATGAGTTCGGGAAGCCACATCTTTCCTCCTTTCCTCAAGAGTAGGTTTCCTACCCAGATTTTATCTCAATTATCTGAAGTTTAACACCCTTTCAACTATAGGTCAAGGAACTGGGTGGTGCTAAACTTAGATTACAGATGAATCAGCGAACGGGAGTTGCCACCTTCGGGTTGGATTACGGCACCTGTCCTCCTTGGCTTTTCGCCAAAATGAAGCGCTTGGCGCGACTTCTTGCGGAGGCGATTGTTTGGGAGTTTTCCCCTACCGAGTTTATTAAACGAATGTCCAACCCCTTCTTCTTCCAATCCTTCGGGACAATCCTCGCCTTTGACTGGGACGCTTCTGGCTTGACCACCACAACTACCGCCGCTATAAAGGAAGCGCTTCGCGGAACGGAACGGAGCTTAGGAGTGTTTGTCGCTGGTGGAAAGGGAAGAACATCTCTCAAAACCCCCGAGGATATAAGAAATCATTTTTCCAAGTATCAATTATCAATTAACAACTGCGACAAGCTTATCTATGCCTCAAAGATGTCGGCCAAGGTCGACAACACCGCCGTCCAAGACGGTTTCCAGCTATATCATCACGCTTTCTTTTTTGACCGGAAAGGCAACTGGTCGGTCGTACAGCAAGGAATGAATGAAAAGATAAAACGTGCGCGACGCTACCACTGGTTCTCCAAAGGGTTCTCCGATTTTGTGGAGGAGCCGCACGCCGGTATAACTCAGCCACAGAGAGGAAAGGTTCTCAACTTGGTTAGCAAGAAAAGTAGAGACAACAAGGATGTAAGTGTCGAGCTGGTGAAGGATATTAAAACCCTAAGGGGAGATCTTAAGGTTTTGGATTATGTCGGTGTGCCGTTTGACAAGAGAAGGTTGGAGAGTACACTCAACAACGCCTACGAGCGCTCACCCGAAAACTTCGAAAATCTTTTGGCGGTAAGGGGAGTCGGTCCCAAGACCATCCGCGCGCTTTCTTTAATATCCGAACTAATCTATGGCGCCGCTCCATCCTACCAAGATCCAGCTCGCTACTCCTTCGCCCACGGAGGTAAAGACGGCATTCCCTACCCCGTAGACCGGAAAGTATACGACCAAAGTATCTCGGTCTTGGAACGAGCCGTAAGGCGCGCAAAGCTCCAGCATGCAGAAAAGGAGAAAGTCTTCCGAAAGTTGGAAACCTTTCTCTAGCTATCGTGATATCATAAACCGATAATTGCCTGTCCGTCCTCCTGCCTTAAAAGATGGATTCTCCAAAGACCATCCTCAAAACCTTGAAAGCGGCAAAGATCATACTTATACCGTTCCATCGAAGACCCGACGGGGACATGGTAGGTTCCGCTCTGGCCGTCTATCACTTTCTGAAAAGCCTGGGTAAGAAATCCATACTTATAAGCGCCGACCCAATACCGGAGAATTTTCTTTTCTTACCCGGAGCAAAAAGAATAAAGATGGAGGATCCCGCCGAGCTAGATCTCTCGGACATTGATGTGATTCTTCTCCTGGATAACGGCGACCCGTTCCGATTCACCAAGAATGGGCGCGTAGATTTGCCCCCAAAACTCCTTATGGTCAATATCGACCACCATGACAGCAACCGTGGATTCGGGGACTTGAATTACGTTGTTCCCAAAGCCGCTTCGACCACTGAGATACTTTTTGACCTCTTCAAAGCGTGGAGGATCCCCATAGGAGATAAAATAGCAACCTGTTTACTCACGGGTATATACACCGACACAGCGGGTTTTCTCCTGCCCAAGACGTCGCACGGTACCATTTCCAAAGCGGGCGAGCTTGTTAAAAAAGGCGGCGACCGAAAGGCCGTGGTAGACAAGGCTTTCCAAAGCTGGCCCGTAAAGGCTTTCCGGGTTTGGACCACACTTCTGGACAACGCAAAACTAAAAGGGTCCGTAGCATACTCGACCTTGTCATACCAAGAGGTAAAAGCTCTGGGATGCACGCCTGCGGACTTGGCGGCGGCTCGGGGTTTTGCCGCGGGGGCTCTGCTTTTGGCCGTCGATAAGGTGAAAAGAGCCTTGGTTTTCTCGGAGGAAACTCCCAAAACAGTGAGGGTCTCAATGCGCGCCAAACCAGGATTTTCCGTCGACCGTGTAGCCAAGCAATTCGGAGGAGGAGGTCATACCACATCTTCCGCTTTTGACTTCGAGGGACCCCTTAAAAAGGCGGTCTCTAAGACCTTGCACCTCATAAGGTAAACTTGAAACGCAGTGCTAAAACGAAACGATTACTCCTACTCGGCCCTAAACATCTACGACTCTATCTGTCACAAACAGTACTACTTCGAGTACCTCGACCCTTACGCGTCGCACTGGGAAAACAAGAAGAGAATAAAACAGGTTCAAATAGAAGCGGGTAGGAGAAAGGAACTCATTTTTGGCGGAATTATCCACGACGTTTTAACCTCTTTTTTCCACCTCCCCCCGGATAGACGAGGTATCGGATCTGTGAAAGAGATTTTAGAATCCCGTTGGAGCGGTCCCCGCGGAGCCAAACGCGGGTTCCCGGACATCAAAGAGGAGCGTGAGGCGTATGAGCGTGCGCTAAAGATGCTCAAAGGGTTCGTCGCCAAAGCCAACCTTGACCCTAAAATCGCCTATCTCCCAAAACCCAAAAAGAAGGATGACGAATTCGTCAAGGAGAACTACTTCAAAGTGGATATCGGAGATGGCTTGCAGCTAACCGGGGTTATCGACCGCATTGACAAAGAGGAAGACGGTTACCACCTCATGGACTATAAAACCGGAAAAGAAAAAAAGAAGGAGAGCGATTTTCAATTGATGGTTTATGCGCTCCTTGCCGAAGGTGCCTTAGGTATGCCCCTTGCCAAGGCGAGTTATCTTTATCCCGAGAGTGCCAAACTTACTACTTTTACCCCCGATAGCAAATCCAAGAATAAGGCACTCGCCAAAATCAAAGAGATAATCGGTGCTATACAAGCGGACGAGGAGTTTGAACCCCAACCCTCCAAGATGTGTTACTACTGCGATTTTGTCGAGCTTTGCCCCGCCAAGGAGGAGGCCAAACGCTTTATTGCTGAATTTAAAGGTGAGGAAAGTGATCTACCCTTCTGATAAAATTAATTGTTAGAAGTAAGGCGGAAGGGGGTGAACAGGCTTGGAAAAGAAAATAGGCGAGGTAACTCATTACTTCGGTCACATCCCGGCGGGGATAATTAAGCTTGCAGGCAAGGTCAAAAAGGGCGACAAGCTCCACTTTAAAGGGGCTACAACAGACTTTACCCAAGAGATTACCTCAATGCAAATAGATCACAAGGACATCGAGTCGGCCAAAAAAGGCGACGAGATTGGGGTCAAGGTCAACGAGCGGGTTCGAGAGGGAGACGATGTGTTTATCGCCGAGTAGCTCTCATTCGGTTCGGAAGGTAACGGTAATCCTTTTTGTACCTCTTGGAACCCGCTGAATTGCCGACGGTAGGTTTGGCCAAAGCTTGAGTTCAAATCCCGCTATATCTCCCAAGGAAGATAGATATTCTTGAGCAGAGTCCGGATTTCTTCCAGCCAGATCACTTTTTATCTTTTCAGCGTCAATCTTAGGAACAACCAAAGCGGAGACTTTAGCCTGAAACTCAAGTTTATCCGCAGAAAGTGTTGGATCGAGCGGGTTGACGGTGGTTTCCCCGGGGAAAAGTTCGAATCCCTCGGGCACCAACTCCGCCAGAGCCTGTTCTAGAAACTCCTGCATAGCGGAGCCTTCGTAGGTAATGAGGGTGAATTTCATTTTCAGATTGAGGGTTAGTTTGTCGGTTTGTCCCCCGACCGCGTGGGAGAAATTCTTCTCGACCACCTCGCTTTTTATCGCCTCCTCAACCACCACCTCGTCCACTCCCCCCGCGGAGGCCATACTCTCCTTCCCACGCTCGGTGAGCTCCCGGGTAAGCTCGTCCAAAAGGGTGGTCTGATCGGCTGAGGAGACGACTTTCACCTGTTGGGAAGAGCCTCCTGTGATGGCTTGACCAGAAGCTGTATAGGCGTCGTAATCGGTGTTTGAATACCCACTGACAAAATCAAAATAAATGTTCTCACCTTGGTTATAGTCAGGTCCGAAACTCGAAGCCGTCACACTCCCCGGTTTGGATCCGCAATCCGGCCCAACTCTGGCAGGAACATCTGAAACCGTGGAATCTAGAGAATAAACAAGATTCTTACCCGCTACTTTTAGCTGCGCTCCAGCAGAAAAAGAAGCAAGGGTGTCACTGCAGTTAATCAGAGTTACTGGACCCTTCGCCTTCTCCCCAATCGTCGTGGAGCCGGTCGTATCGGCCGTCTTCTGCCCGCTCTCCTCGCTGGTACGGGACGTTCCGGGTATTACCCCTTCCTCCACGTTAACCTCCTGCGCCGCGGTCGAAGCGGTAATTGAGATCTCCTTTACAAGCGGGAGGGGCTTAAGAGTCAGGATAACTTCGGCTTTGGGTAAGTAATAGATAGCAAGGTAGGCTCCGCCTCCCAGCGCGAGGAGGACCAAAAAAGTAATAAGCGGAACAAGAGCGTGCCGCTTCAAAAATCTAAGATTAATTTTTCTTTTCTTTTTAACACCCTTCACCTGAACCGTTTCCGGCTCGCCGTTTTCGGTGAGCGCGGTGATGAGATTTCTGCTCTTCTCCCCTGTTGGTTTAAGAATCATTTTTTTCTTCTCCTTCTTGGCTTTCTCCCGCAGCGTGCGAAGCATAAGAAAGTTAAAGTTCTCCTCAGGAATCTCGACCTCAACCGTATCCCCTTCGGCGGCTAGGATTTTTTCCAAAAGATCGAAAAGATGGCTGTTTGGTTGTTTGGTTGTTTGGTTATTCGGCTCCTCGTTCATCGGTTTCCTCTTTCACCCTAAGGGCAACCTGTCCCAAGGATAAAGGCAAACGGTCTGCGTCAAGCGAGACAATCTCCGGCGCGACGTCAAACGGATGGTCACGAGACCAGGGATAAGAGGAGACGACCTCCAAAAGCCCCGGGAAGGCACTCGCCCCACCGGTAAGAAAAATCTTAGACGGAAATACATCGACCCCGTCAAACGCGGAAAGTGAGGTGGATACCGCCTCAAGCCACAAATCCAGGAAAGCTGCCGGGTTACCATTCTCGACAAAATCCCAATAAAAACTCTGCGTTTCCATAAGCTGGCTTCCAAACACCAAGCTTGTCTCTGTTTTGGAACCCCCTAGATCAAATACGAGAGCGTTGAGCTCCCCCGTCTCGAGCTTCGAAAGTTCGGTAACTAGATTAAAAGGAAGGGAGCTATAGCCCCAAAGTGTGAGTCCAGCGCGCTTTGCCAGATTGGCTTGTCGGGACAGAAAATCGTCTGTAGCAAAGGAGGTGAAAAGATAGACCTCCAGCTTATCCGCCTCCTTAACCTCCAAGATCTCCGCCTCAATCTCCACAGCGGAAAGCTTGGTATCGCCAAAACTCCGGCGAAGCTCCCGCTGCGCAGCGGAAAGTGCCTGTTCCCGCGCAACCTTAGTCAACTCCTCGATGTCCTTGGTGGTTGCGCTTCGAACAACCGTCGTAAAGGCGAGGGACTCCGGACCTGATATCCCAACCACCGCCTGCGGCTCCGCTTCTGGAAAATCCTCACGAAGCTCCTCGATCGCTTCCTTAAAAGAAGTGATTGCTTCCTCCGGCTCATCGCCGCGAGTTATTTTTCGAGATCCAAGTGAGGAAACCGTACCTTTATCGCAGTTTAAGACGAAAGCCTTAAGAACGCGACCACCTAAATCGAGTGCGAAAAATTGATCGGGAAATTCTTCTCTTTTTCCGAAGGGCAGTTTAAGTTTTATCATTTAGAGACTTTTTCAAGCAGGTAGTGCCCGTCCATAAATTCTCCTGACACCAGCACCCGCCGACTCCTCCTTTATTATTTCAAATTTACCTACTCGCCCAGTTTCTTTGACGTGAGGTCCACCGCAGAGCTCTTTGGAAAAAGAACTATCCGGCTTGTCCCCGATGTGATACAAAGTAATTTCCTTAGCCTGTTCATATTTTTGGGTGAAAAGCGCTTCCGCGCCGAGTTCCTTTGCACCCTTGTAGGTCGTGACCACACGTTTAACAGGGATGTTCTCTTTTATCTTTTGGTTAACCAGCCTTTCAACCTCTTTTATTTCCTTTCCGGTGAGTTTGCGATTAAAGGTAAAGTCGTGGCGAAAACGCTCGGTTTCCAAGTGCTGTCCGGCCTGCCGCACCCGAGGGCCAAGAACCTGCTTTAGCGCGGCGTTCAAGAGGTGGGCGGCCGTGTGCTGTGGGGCTATCAGCTCGTCCTCCCCCTCTCTCTTCTTTATCGCCGCCCGCGCGCGTTTCCTTTGCTCCTCAAGCTTTTTTTCAAACTCGGAGACGTCGACCGTAAGGTTGCGTTTCCTGGCCAGCTCCTGCGTAAGCTCCAACGGAAACCCGTAGGTGTCGTAGAGCGTGAAGGCATCCACCTTCTTGTCCATCTTTTCAAGCTCCTTAAGTCCGCGATTGAGAGCACGATAGAACTTCTGCTCCTCGTCCTCGATAACCTGCTGGATCTCACGTTCGCGTAGCTCGAGTTCCGGATAGAAGTCCTTATACATCTCTAAAACTCGGCGCGTGGGCTCCAAAAGGAAATATCCGTTTATCCCCAAGAGCCGCCCGTGTAGAATTGCACGCCGCAAGATTCGGCGAAGAACATAACCTCGCCCCACGTTAAGCGGGGTCACACCGTCCCCTACAAGAAACACTGCAGCTCGCAGATGATCCGCGATTATCCGCAGCGATCTGACATCCGATTTCTGACCACTGACCTCTGCCAATTTCTTTATCTCATCCATAAGAGGAGCGAAAAGGTCGGTTTCAAAGACGTTATCCTTCTCCTGAACGATAAGAGCCAACCGCTCCATACCCATGCCGGTGTCGATATTCTGCGCTTTGAGCTTGGTATATTTACCTTTTTCGTCTTTGTAGTATTCCATAAAAACCAGATTCCAAAGTTCGATTTCTTGGCCTGAGGGTAAGACGTAATTTATTTCGGAGGAGGGGCCGCAGGGACCCGTCTTGCCCGGGGGACCCCAAAAGTTGTCCTCCTTGCCTTGCTCGCGGATTTCTATTCCGGGGACCTCTTTTTTCCAAAGCTTTTTGGCTTCGGTATCCAAGGGTATATCCCCCTCGCCGCGAAAGATGGTTGCAAACATTCGCTTTGGATCGAGTCCCAACTCCCGGGTCAGGAAATTCCATGCCAAAGGAATAGCCAGTTCCTTAAAATAGTCACCTACCGAGAAGTTACCTAGCATCTCGAAAAAGGTGTGGTGGCTCTCGTCCCCTACCTCCTCTATGTCCGAGGTACGAAAGCACTTCTGGATAGAAACCAGACGAAGATTTCCAAAATCGGCCGTGGGGTCCGCCTCCCCCATCATGTGGGGCTTGAACTGCTGCATTCCGGCGGTAGTCAAGAGTACCGACTCGTCGGTTGGAGGCGGGACAAGGGAGGACGAGGGTACCACCTTATGGTCATGAGAGGTGAAATAATCGAAAAATTTTTTACGTATTTCCTGATGAGTCATACTTCAAGATACAAGATACCAGACATAAGTGGAAAGGGGGAAATAAGAAAAGGCAGGTCGAGCGTGGCAAGACCTGCCTTCTTGAAAGATCATCCCTGAACCTGGATGACGCTTCCGCGCTCCGCCCTCATCCACTCGAGAAAACCGAACTTGTTGATGAGGTCGGAACATGTGGGACAGTATCCGTCCTTATCCAACTTCCCAACCCCAACGGACCAGCTGCAGAGTTCGCAGGATTTGTAGTTTGGGGACAGGAGAAGAAGGACGTTAACGGTTCCCAAGATGGTTAACCAAAAGTCTCGGATACGGTCAAACATCGGACTCTCGATCCTCCTTTCTTATAGGATTGTTCCTACAATTGTAGACCCAGTTTGGTTTCTTGTAAAGCGAAAGCACCAAGCTGCCCTGGTCCCTACCAACCAAGGCAGCTTGCTGCCTCCAACCCAAAAGATTGGCAAACTCTCCCAAATCTTCTTCAAGCTTGCTCCGAGCTTGCCGAAGAGAACTTAGGAGAGGAGAGCGCCAACCCGGTTTCTAGTTGGATTAGCACTCTCTTGCTTTGCGGGCTTGTTCGACCTTGGCCAAGAGCTCCCGCCGTTGCCCCGTTTTCTGGACCGCGTACCGGAAAGCCCTGTACTGGCAGTCCTTCACGTAGTGAGCTACGGCGTCGGCTCCTTCCGGCGAGAGATGCTCGAGCTTAACCGGCTGACCGGTCAAGACGTCCCAAAAATGCACAAGCTCCTCGAACATCAGAACGCCAAAGGCGCTGAACATGCGCTCGTCTGGAGTCGTTCCGTCGGTCTCGTGGTCGGCGACCGCGACGACCAACTTCCAACCCATTGCAATGAAAACAGGCCGTTCCCTTACCACCTTGACGCCCGTGGGACGACCGGGGTGCAGGACCACCTTTACTTCCTGGGGAGGAACCTCGCCAAAATCACGGCGCACCTCTTCCCACAAAAATTGGTGGTTCGGCAAAGAAACTTGACCCGCCGTTTAGGGAGCGTGAGCTGGGAGACCAGTCTTACCGCTCCGCTTCGAACGGCCATCCCTTACCTCCTTTCCTTAAATTTTTTGAATGCAATCCGGTTGGGATTCGAACCCAACTTGGGTTACAGGCCCACGCCGAGCGTTTGGAATCCTGTTCCCTCCCTTACTGCGGTATATGAGTGTTACCCAAGACCCGCAGGTCACATACACCCGGATTGCTAGTGGAGTAGGCGGGATTCGAACCCGCGTCCGAACCAAGAGTTGAGGTTTTTAAACCCACGGTCTTTAAGGGGAGTTTGCTCAAGTTGGTTGTCCCCCGGGACCGCCTCTCGACTCGTCGAAACCTTTCTACCCCACGTACTCGATCAACAGCATAGCCGCTGATGCAAAGAGAATTATGGCCCAGGCCAAAGCGAGTTTGCGGCGGGCGAGCTTCTCCTTGCTGCGTAGATCGAAGTTAGACATAGTTGTCCTCCTTGTCTCCTCTTTCTCAACCTTCAAGTTTCCTTGAGGGCTGGGGTGAAGAGCGCTTTTTAGTAACCCAGAAGCGCTTAACTGGGCGGTTCGACCTTGCGTACGCGGTTCGTCCGAATACTCTTGGTACCTTCGTCGGTTGTGTAGTGCATCACAAACGGCCTTCCCTCCTGCGGCAGGCCCGAAACACCCCGCAGAACCGTGATACCGCCTTTCAGCTGAATGAGAACGACTTTGTAGAAGTCACCAAAGTCCTCTTTGATGTTCAGCTGATACTGCGAACCTGAGTCGGTCTCGAAAACGAAGATGTTGGGTTTCATCTTAACCTCCTTTCCTTCGAATTTCGAACCCTGCAATCCACCTGGGGCGGACTCTAGGGTTCGCCCAAGCTGATAATGATAATCACCTTGGGCGCTACTGGGAGAGCATCTTCCGCAAAGCGAAAAACGCCATCCGCGTATCTTTTGCTTCTCCGAGCGAGGATAGTTCGACTCGTCCCTCTCGAAGAAGCTGCTCGCAAAGGGTCCTCTCGGGATCCGTCGAGCCGTCGGAAATCTTCGAAAGCTTACTGATATGGCGTCGAAGAAGTCGGCGAGCTTTCCAACCGGCGAGCCCGGTCGGAAGAACGATTCTCTCGTTCATGGGTTCTCTCCCTTCTTTTTTGAGATTGGGAACCCAGCGGCTTCCCAAACCTGGTTGAGAAGCCCTTGGGTTCTCCCGACTTACGCGTATAGCGTGTCGGGAGAGGGGCGGTGACCCTATTGGATCAAACCGAGCTTCCGGGCGTGGTCGGGATTCAGGGTCAAGTCGCGGCCGCTCACGGTGGAGGCGATCACGTAGGTCTTTCCCTGATCGACGATTCGTCCAGTGAACTCGGACCGGTCGAGAGGTTGTTTCCGGAGAGCTTGGACCTCTGCCGAGAACCATCCGCGACCGTCTTTCCCGTAGAATCCGGTCTTCATGACATATCCTTTCCCCACACCACATTCCGTGGCCGGCGGGAATTATTTGTCAGGAGAGTTTCCCGTGACGGTAAACCTCTCCTGAACCCTTGAGATGCTCGAGAGCTCGAGAAAGGAGCTTGGATCTGGGCTAGTACCGGACCCAAGCTTGGTGTTACTGGGTGATCCGAGAAGCGTAGTATGCCTGTTCCAGCTTCCCACGCCCCATCTGGATCTTGATTGCCTCGGTGGTCCAACCCCCCTTGAGGAGAGACGCGACCATCGAAGCTATTTGGGGACCCTTCTCCTTGAGGAGACGGTCCACGAAACGATCCTCACTGCGGTTCATCTTTAACACTCCTGATAAGGTCTTACCTACCAACCGGATTGTTGGTGGGCTCTCCAGAACCCACCTGAGGCGGACTCTGGAGAGAATTATTCGGTTTTCAAGGTACTAAACAGAAAAGCCGAGCCCTAGTCTTGAGGTCAAGATCTAGGTAGGGGTAGATCCGCTCGAAACCAGAGCTCGGCTTTTTGCCTTGCCAGTTGCCTTAGCAACTTAATATTATAATAACATATTATAGGATAGAGTCAAGTGTTTTTGCACGGTTAGGAACTCCGCCCCACGATTAGTTATTCGCCAGAGGCGAACATGGCTCCTTGAGTTATTCAACGAAAGGGCCTTATAATCAAACAGGAATGGCTAGACGGTACAGACGGCGAAAACTAAAGTTCAACATCAAAGACGACAGCTTCCAATCCACCGTAGGAGTAGTTCTGTTGGTTTTTGCGGCGCTTGCTATCCTCTCATTTTTTGGCCAAGCGGCCGGGTTTGGCTCTTTTCTGCAAGATCTTTTAAATAAGCTATTTGGTTGGGGTGTCATTCTTGTCCCAATAGTCTGCGCGGTTTTGGGTTTAGTTCTTCTTCGGCTTGGAATTAAAATTCCTTTTATTGAGTTAAGAACCGTTTATGGGTTGGCGATTTTTTCGCTCGCGCTTCTCGGACTTTTTCACTTTTTTACTCCAAAAGAACGCGCTTATTTTGAGGCCGCTACCTTGGGCCAAGGAGGAGGGCTTGTTGGATACTATCTTCAGCTTGTATTAAAGAGGATTTTCTCCTCAATCGGCGCCTTCTTAATCCTCTCATCTTCACTTGTGATAGGGACCCTAATAACCCTAAATACCTCTCTTGACGAAGCGCTCTACTACATCTCGCAAGTGGCAAAGAAAGCGAGCGAATTCCTAAAAGCGAATCTTTGGAAGGGCTCTGTTGCAAAGGAGGAAACGGTTGAGGGGCGATTCCAAAAGGATGTATCTAAAGAGGAGGGGCCGAAAGATAAAGAAAACGCCGAGGAGATTGAAATCTCTGTCCCCTATACCTCCCCAACCACAAAGGTCATTGCACCAAAGCGAAGGGTTAAGTGGGAATACCCCTCACTTGATATCCTCCACGACCCTCCAGACGGCGGGGCCGACCGGGGTGATATCGAAAAAAACGCCGAGCTTATCGAGCAAACTCTTGAATCCTTTGGAGTAAGGGCGCGGGTCGCCGACGTTAATCTCGGACCCACGGTCACCCAATACGCGCTTGAAGCGGGGCGGGGAACCAAACTCGCCGCCATAACCAACCTCTCCTCGGACTTGGCTCTGGCTTTAGCGTCCAAGACAGGAACGGTTAGAATCGAGGCACCTATCCCAGGAAAATCGCAGGTTGGAGTCGAGGTTCCGAATCCCAAACCGGCCCTCGTAACACTCAAGGAAATTCTCACCTCCAATAAAATGACCGAGGACTTGAGCAAAATCGCCATCGCTTTAGGGAAGGATGTTTCCGGGGAGTCGATTGTGGACGATATTGCCAACATGCCCCACGTCTTGATAGCCGGGGCGACTGGTTCCGGAAAATCCATTATGCTTCGGGCGATGCTCGCGAGCATTCTATTTCGCTCCTCGCCTGATGAGGTTCGATTAATCCTGGTTGACCCCAAACGGGTGGAGTTTTCGAACTTTAGCGGTATCCCCCACCTTCTTATGCCGGTCATCGTGGACCCGGAGAAAACCTTACCCGCGCTAAAGTGGACGCTGGGCGAGATGAACAAGCGTTACAAAACCCTGCAGGAAGCCGGAGCCCGGGATATCGCAGACTATAATGCCAAGGCGGAGGAAAAAATCCCTTATGTTTTGGTCGTAGTTGACGAGCTAGCCGACATAATGGTCATCGCCCCCGCCGAGGTAGAGAAAGCCGTCACCCGCATTGCGCAGATGGCTCGAGCCACGGGAATCCACCTGGTCCTGGCAACTCAGCGCCCCTCAACCGACGTTTTGACTGGGCTTATTAAGGCGAACATACCCTGCCGAATCGCCTTCAACGTAACCTCGCAGGTCGATTCCCGCGTGATTATAGATATGCCGGGCGCCGAAAAACTTTTGGGGAAGGGGGACATGCTCTACCTTCCACCCGACCGCTCAAAACCGATAAGAATCCAGTCGCCATTTGTATCCAACGAGGAGATGAAACGCCTTATAGAATTTATGAAAAATTCGGGTTGGGCGCCGGATTATATCGAGGAGGAGGTTGAGACTATCGAACGGGAAGTCGAAAGACTAGGAGAACCGTCGGATCCCCTCTTTAAAGATGCTGTAGATGTCGTTACCCAGTACGAGCGCGCCTCGGCGTCGCTTCTGCAGCGCAGACTCTCCATAGGATACGCCCGAGCCGCGCGAATTCTGGATGAGCTTGAGGAGAGGGGTATCGTAGGCCCGCAGGAGGGAAGCAAGCCTAGAGAGGTCCTGATCCGCGACCCCGGAGACGTTCTCTAACAGCTAGTATATTTGTTATCCTGAAATAGGTATGAATAACACACTCCTTCTTGTTATCATCGCGCTTCTGACGGTAAACATTCTTTTTGTCGGACTCTACATCGTTCTCGTGCTTAAAGAAATACGTCAATCGGTCATGAAAGTTAACCGCATCTTGGATAGCTTATCCTCCATCTCCTCCGCCATAGCCAGCCCCGTCTCCCAAGCACCGGGGGTAATATCCGCGGTCGTCGAGGGCATAAAAGCGGTCAAATCAATCCAAGACTCACTTACGAAAAAGAAGAAGGTAGAGGTTTTAAGCGAAGCGGAAGATGAGGGAACAACATAGCAGTAATTCTGCCAACTCATTCGTCATAGGGTTTATCGCGGGGGTGATATTCGGGCTTCTCTACGCACCCAAAAAAGGCGAGGAGACCAGGGCCCAGCTTAAGGAGATTTTGGAAGCTTTGGGGGAACAGGTGGAAGGGGTAAAGGAAAAGGCCGCACCGGTGGTTGAGCAGGCCAAACAGGAGATCACCCCTATTATCGAGGAGATGAAGCCAATAGTTCAGGAGGAGAAAGAGCGAATAGAGAGCGAGGTGCGAGAGAAGGTTGAAAAAGAGGTTGAGCCCAAGGTAGAAAAAGCAAAAGAGGAACTGGATCACGCCGTCCAAGCCGCAAGAGAGCAAGTCCGCGAAAACCTATCCAAACGCCGTCCCCAATACTTTCGCGGTGTTTAGCCGCGAAAGCACCGTCGGCGCGCTGCCTTTATCACGCACCAGAGCAAGCTCGGTGCGGGAGTAGTGATTTTTGCAAAAATCGCGTCCGACCAAGTTCGGAATATCAAGAAACAAAACTGTCTCGGCAACGATCTACTCTCCCGCCGCACAAGGCGACAGTACCATCAACGCTGGTGACTTTTACGACCCTGTTCGGAATGGTAAGGGGTAGAACATCACCGCCCCAGTCACCGAGACAGTTTTGTCGGTGATTGTTTCAAATCACCAAGGCAAGAGAAACTAATAGCGGAAAAGAAGAGTCAAACGACCTATTAGTACGGCTCGGCTGAAACCGTTACCGGTCTTACACCTGCCGTCTATCAACCTGGTAGTCTTCCAGGGGTCTATCCCTCATCTTGGGGTGGGCTTCGCGCTTAGATGCTTTCAGCGCTTATCCCATGCCAACGTAGCTACCCGGCGTATCTTATGCCGGTGGTCCGACAACCGGTACACCAGAGGTTGGCTCCCTCCGGTCCTCTCGTACTAGGAGGAAAATCCCTCAGGGAGTTATACGCCCACAGCGGATAGAGACCGAACTGTCTCACGACGTTCTGAACCCAGCTCACGTGCCCTTTTAATTGGCGAACAGCCAAACCCTTGGGACCTTCTCCAGCCCCAGGATAGGACGAGCCGACATCGAGGTGCCGAACCGAGCCGTCGATATGGACTCTTGGGGGAGACCAGCCTGTTATCCCCGGGGTAGCTTTTATCCGTTGTTGCACACTCCGCCACTTGAGGTGTGCAGGTCACTAAGCCCTGCTTTCGCACCTGCTCGACCCGTCGGTCTCGCAGTTAAGCCGGCTTATGCCTTTACACTTACAGTCCCGTGTCCATCGGGACTAAGCCGACCTTTGGGCGCCTCGGTTACCTTTTGCGAGGCAACCGCCCCAGTTAAACTGCCCACCAGACACTGTCCGTCGACCGGGTAACGGCCAACGTAAGGGTTGAAAATATAGCCGGGAGGTGTTTCATTGGCGCGGCGAACCGCTCCCTCCTACGCTACACAAGCTTTAGTTTCAAACCAATGTCAAGCTACAGTAAAGCTCCACGGGGTCTTTTTGTCCTGCTGCGGGTAGGCCGCATCTTCACAGCCATTTCAATTTCGCCGAGTCCTTCCTTAAGAGAGTGCTCAAGTCGTGACGCCTTTCGTGCGGGTCGGAACTTACCCGACAAGGAACTTCGCTACCTTAGAACAGTTAGAGTTACTGCTGCCGTTCACCCGGGCTTAAGTTTGAGCCTCACTCGCGCTCCGCGCGAGAAATTCCAAATACCCATCTATCCAATTAACAAATACTTGATAATTGGTGACTTGATAACTTGAAACTTCTTGTGCGAAGCACAAGATCAGCCCTCCCCTTAACCGACGGGCACCGGGCAGGCGTCAGCCCCCATACATCCCCTTTCGGGTTGAGCGGAGACCTGTGTTTTTGTTAAACAGCCGCTTGAGCCTTGTCACTGCGACCCTGGACCTCGCGGTACAGGGCACCCCTTCTCCCAAAGTTACGGGGCCAATTTGCCGAGTTCCTCAAGGAAGGTTTACTCGCTCGCCTTAGCCTTCTCAGCCAGACTACCTGTGTCGGTTTGCGGTACGGATTCCGTGGAGCTATCCTTAGAGGTTTTTCTTGGCTCTCCATCCTCACGAATTGCCCGCCGTAGCGAACTCTTCGTCCCGTCTTGGTTTTAAGCGTGGCGGATTTTCCTACCACACACCTCAAACGGGCAGAACGTCCAAACGCCACTCAACGCTCGTAACTTTGGAAAGCGTCACCCCATCGAGACTCCACGAAAGTGCCGGAATATTAACCGGCTGTCCATCACCTACGGCTTTCGCCCTCGGCTTAGGACCGACTAACCCTCCGATGACGACCATTGCGGAGGAAACCTTAGTCATCAGGCGGTTGGGATTCTCACCCAACGACGCTACTCATCCCGAGATTCTCACTTCCTGCTACTCCACCACACCTTACGGTGTGACTTCAGCGCTACAGGAACGCTCCCCTACCCCCCGCCAAAGGCGGAGCCACAGCTTCGGTGCGGATTTTAGCCCCGTTACATTTTAGGCGCAAAGTGACTTAGCCAGTGAGCTGTTACGCACTCTTTCAAGGATGGCTGCTTCTGGGCCTACCTTCTGGGTGTCTCAGTCACTTCACTACCTTTCCCACTTAAATCCGACTTAGGGACCTTAGCCGATGGTCTGGGTTGTTTCCCTTTAGCACGACGGAACTTGCTCCCGCCTGCTCACTCCTGTAAATTAAACGACGGTATTCGGAGTTTGGTAGGGAGGGATACCCTCACGGGCTCCACATCCCTTCCAGTAGCTCTACCCCCGTCGCTACTTTACAAGGCTGCACCTAAATGCATTTCGGGGAGAACCAGCTATCACCGAGTTCGATTGGCATATTACCCCTAACCACAGGTCATCCGAGCCTTTTGTACCAGACACCGGTTCGGGCCTCCCCCCGCCTTTCGGCGGGGTTCACCCTGCCCATGGTTAGATCACTCGGCTTCGGGTCTGCCACCACTTTTTAAACGCGCAGTTAGCACTAGGTTTCCCTACGCTTACACAAGCTTGACTTGCTTAAACTCAAAAGTGGCGACAACTCCTCGGGTCATTCTTCAATAGGCACGACGTCAGTCGCCTAAGGCGACCTCCGTCTGCTTGTCAGCAAATGGTTTTAGGTTCTATTTCACTCCCCTCACCGGGGTTCTTTTCACCTTTCCCTCACGG
>CAYGCK010000004.1:0-1382 GCA_964348395.1 uncultured Candidatus Saccharibacteria bacterium
CCCCGCCTTTAAAAAGCGTATCTCCCGAAAACAAAATCCCTTTAGACCACAAACACACGCTCCCGGGCGTGTGGCCCATGGTTTCTATAACCTTTACCCTCTCCTTGCCAAAGGAAATCTCGTACCCGTCTTTTATAAACTGGTCGACCAGCTTTTCCGCCTCGGTCCATGCGGAAAGCTCCTTATACTGATGGGGCCCCAGGAAATACTCCGCGGTCTCCTCCGCCCGCTCCAGGAGGAAAAGATCCTTCTTGTTGACCATAAAAGGAATGCCGAAGTCGAGCTTCAAATCCAGTACTCCCATTATGTAGCCAGATAACAGTTGGTCCCCATGGGACCTACTTCGAGTCTTTCGATACGCATCCCAATTTTTAAACCGGTGCATAAATTTTAGCACCAAAAAAGAGTCCGTTGGGGAAACGGACTCGGCGAACTAGCCACCCTTAAGTATCAGAAAGCACCCCTCGGATCCCGGGTCAAACAGGTTGTGGATTACCTGCTCCTCCGAAATCTTGTGGATGAATGAGAGGTGACGGATCTGGCGGTATAACAAGTCCCATGTAGATTCCCCAGGGCTTGCCGGGATAATCCCCGCTAGGGTATCGATCTCCGCTTCCACCAATCTCCCTCTTGCTGAATCGCGCTCTTTTAGTTCCTTTAACTTCTGGTTAAAAAGCGCGTTCAGTTCGGACTTGTCCATGGCTATCTCTCCTTTCTTAAGGTATTAACTCTATTATACACTATAGGTTAGGGTTGCGGGTACCACTCTTTAGGTGGTTGAGTGGCGCGGGCGAGGCGAAAGTACTCACCTTCAAATAAAATCTCGGCATTGGGGGGAATTTCGACCTCGGGGAAGGGTGGGCCTCCCGACCCGCCCGGGCCAAAATCGCTTGACCCCGCAATCTGTTTGAGGTAAAGGATATGCTCATACTGTTCCCAAACTTCCGGATCGTGCTCGGGCCTTTGCCCCACATCCGTTTGTAAAACCCAAGCCGCCCACCACTCGAGCCCATGCCGGGCAAGAACCAGCGTTTTCTTGGGTTGAGTCACAGCGCCGCGAAGCTCTTGGAGCTCCCCGTAGGCACCTTCCGTAATCCCCGCCGGTAGCGGGTGGGTAAGGAGCGCTCCAGTTGAGGTGACGAGGAGAGCAAAGGTCATCGCCGCCAGAACGTAGGTTGCGATGCGGTTTTTCAAATGGGAGAACAAAAAGAGCAAAACAACAGTTGCCGGGATGTAGGCCATCAGAGAAAGTCGCATCGCCCACTCCTCGCCAAAGAAGGGTGAAGCCAAAAGGAACGTCAAAAAGATCGCGGCCGCACTGAGCAAGCGCCGGCCTGGCTCCAAAACCTTCCAGCGCCGAACAAGAAGGATGGCTCCTGCTA
>CAYGCK010000004.1:1567-51776 GCA_964348395.1 uncultured Candidatus Saccharibacteria bacterium
AAAGCCCCGCTATCACGAGAATAAAAAGAGCAAAAAGCAGCGCCACGCCTTGCAAAACCATCCGCCGCCGGGCCGGCTCCAGGAGCAAAGATCCAAGCGCAACCACCAGGAGAAAGACGATTGCGGTCCCCAAACAACCAATGTGAGTTAGACCGGTCAGAACGAAAAAGACTCCCGCGCCCGCGTAGTTTTTCCATGAGCTTTCGCGAAGGGAGCGAAAAAGAAAATAGATAAAACCAAACAGCCAAACCGCTCCAGCGGCGTTTTTTTGGAAATCGTTCGTCATTATAAGAGGTGAGCTGTAAAGGACGGAGAAAGCAGCTGTCAAAAGAGCAGGCCAAATGCGGGACGCTTGATCAGCAAACCAGGAGCGGGCGAGGAGGTAAACCGGTATTGCAGAAAGAATCGGAAAGAGAGCGTCCGTTCCCCGGGAGGCCAGCATAATGCTTTCGGAAAGCGGCGCGACCCGAAGGGCAAAAAGAATACGCGCCACAAGAGCCTCGAGCCAAAAAACAAAAGGGAAATCCGCAAACCCCAGCCGGCCGGTTTCAAGAAGGGAGCGAACCTGAACCGGGTAGTAAGGTCCGTTTACTCCTCCCATAAGCACTCCTCCAAAGTCGATTCGCCATCGCACAAAGGCGGCCAACCCTATAATAAGTACTAGGAAAAACCAAGGGGTAAAGCGTTCGACTCGTTCAAACCGAACCATTTGGTCCTTTGTCATGTGTTAAGGGGTTGAACCCCTAAGGTAATCTTTTGCTAAAAGAAGGCCCAAAACACTCTTGGAGTCTTTTATTTTGCTGGATTGGGCCTTGGCGAGTGCTTCTTGGAGGGAGATTTTGACTATCTCGATATTCTCGTCTGGATCAGGAGCTTTGGGGTTTTCGGTCAAGCCCTGGGCTAGAAAGAAAATCCTTCTGCTGGTGACCCAACTGGGGGCGATGTAGTTCTCACCGATTTTTACGAGTTTCTCCGCCTTGTAGCCGACCTCCTCCTCAAGCTCCCGGTTGGCGGCCTCCTCCTCGCTCTCCCCCACTCTCACCTTCCCGCCGGGAAGCTCCAAAAGTACCTCTTTTATCCCACGCCTATACTGCCTGATCATTATTATCTTGGCGTTCGATACCTGGGGAATAAGTATGACCTCGTCGGGGCGCTCCACGATGGGCTGCTCCCAAGTCTTGCCGGAGGGCAGCTCGACGGTGTCGCGGCGGAGCTTAAACTCCTCTCCTTCAAAAATGGTTTCTGAATTTAATACTTTCTCCTCTTTGGCTTTAGACATCTAGCTCAGCCATCAAAGCGTGGGTTTGGATAAAGCGCTTTCGCGGGGGAACCTCGGCGCCCATGAGTTTGGTAAAGGTCTCATCCGCCTTCTGCGCGTCCTCAACCGTGATGCGCTTTAGGGTTCTGGTTTTGGGATCCATGGTGGTCTCCCACAGTTGGGAGGGGTTCATCTCCCCCAAGCCCTTAAACCGCTGCACCGTCCCCCCGGGCATCTTGTTCAGAAGTTCTTCTTTTTCCCGGTCGGAGAAGGCGTAAGCGGTTTCCTTGCCGCGGGTTACCTTGTAAAGAGGCGGCTGGGCCAGATAGACTCTTCCGGTCTCAACCAAAGGCCTCATGTAGCGGAAGAATAGTGTCAAGTGCAACGTCGTGATATGGGAGCCGTCTACATCCGCGTCGCTCATCAAGATTACCTTCCCGTAGCGAAGGCGCTCCATATCAAACTCCTCACCTATCCCCATCCCAATAGCGGTCACCAAATCCCTTGTCCCCTGGTGGTCCAAAATCTTATCCAAGCGGCTCTTCTCCACATTCAAACCCTTACCCCACAAGGGTAAAATTGCCTGGAACTTCCTATCCCGTGCCTGCTTGGCCGATCCCCCTGCCGAGTCGCCCTCCACGATAAAAAGCTCCGCCTCATCAGGATCCTCGGTCTGGCAATCTGCGAGCTTGCCTGGTAATCCCAGCCCGTCCATGACGCCCTTTCGCAACACGGTTTCGCGAGCGGCTCTTGCAGCCAAGCGCGCCTCAGCCGCCAAAACGCCTTTTTGCACGATTTTTTGTGCGGCGGCCGGCGTTTCTCCAAGAAACTCGTATAGTTTCTCTCTTAAGATTTGCTCGACCACGGGCCTGACCTCGGCGTTTCCGAGCTTGTCCTTGGTCTGCCCTTCAAACTGAAGGTTCTTGATATCGAGCTTTACCGAAACGACCGCGGTCAAACCTTCCCGAACATCCTCGCCGGCCAGGGTCCCGTCGCCGTCTTTTACGATTCCCTTTTCCTTGGCAAAGTCGTTTACGGTGCGGGTTAGGCCCGCGCGAAAACCGGTCAAGTGCGCTCCGCCTCCCGGGTTAAGGATGTTGTTGGCAAAGCACAAAATCGTTTCGGTGTAGCCGTCGTTATATTGCAGAGCAATCTCCACATCTATCTCGTCGCGCATCTCGTGGGTGTAAAACGCCTTGTGCAAGGGCTGCTTGTTGCGGTTTAGAGACTCGACAAAGGAGCGGATCCCCCCTTCAAAGTAATAGTTGGCCTCTTCTTTAGTTCGCTTATCCTCGACCCGGAAGAATACCCCTTTCGTAAGATACGCAAACTCGCGCACCCTCTCGGCTAAGAACCCAAAATCGGTACTTAGCGCCCCAAAAACCTTGTTATCGGGGGTAAAGGTGATGACGGTCCCGGTATCCCCTTTATCTGCCTTCCCGGCTTGCTTTACCTTATATAGGGGCTCGCCGCGCTTATACTCCTGAATCCAGAGCTTACCGTCGCGCTTGACCTCGACCTTCATGTGCTCGGAAAGGGCGTTTACCACGGAGGAGCCAACCCCGTGCAAGCCTCCGGAGACCTTGTATCCCCCCTCGCCAAACTTCCCTCCGGCGTGGAGCTTGGTCATCACTATCTCCAGAGCCGAGGTCTTAAAACGCGGTATGGGGTCGACGGGGATACCCCGGCCGTTGTCAATCACGGTTACGGATCCGTCTTCGTTAATGGCGGTTTCAATCCTATCGCACGCGCCAACCAGCGCCTCATCAATTGAGTTGTTGATAATCTCCAAAACCAGATGGTGCAGACCGCTCTGGTCGGTCGAGCCGATATACATGCCCGGGCGCTTTTTGACCGGCTCCAAACCCTCCAAAACTTGGATCTGGGCGGCGGTGTAGGGTCCGCTTGACGTCTTTTTTCTTTTAACCGTTTTTCTTTCTGCCATAGCTTTACAAAATGCGAATTTTCTGGAGGGGAAATAATAAAAGGGTGTGCTATATCACCCTCCCTATTAATCTTACCAAGATGTAAGGAGGCTATCAACGGCAAACTTAACGTTGGTGGTTTGCTCCCGCAGGAGCCTTTTCGTCTCCCAAATTGAGCGAAGTTGCAAGGGGTAACTTTGAGCAAGATTTTTGCTCTTTAGCCTACCCTCGATCGTGATCTCGACCGACTCCAAAAACCCCAGCGCTGCCTCTCGTCCGTAACCGATTTCCTGCTCATAAAGGCTCAATCGTTCCCCCGGCCCCAGATCCAGGATGCGCTTGGCGAGCTTTATCTCCCCTACTGCCCCGGCCCTAACCCGTTCCAGAAGACACCGCGAGGCGACCGTGGGCAGAAGAAGCTTACTGTGGGGCGTCGTGAGGACAAACGTGGCTGAGGCGGGCGGTTCCTCCAAACTTTTAAGAAGGGCGTTTTGCGCCTCCTGGGTCAGCCGCTGTGCCTCCAGTATCAAAACACCACGTCTCACCCCGCCTGGCAGCGTTATATAAAGTTGCGGTATAAGCTCCTTTACCCGGCCTATACCGATAGTTCCGCGCGTGGCTTCAAGCTCATGGATATAATGCCCGCCGAGGAGGGTGTGGGCTTTTTGCTCGCGGGTTTCTGGATTGCCCCCGATAACCAAAATGCTTGGCACGACACAATTATAGTAAAAAGTGGAAGCCGGAGAGCACTTTTTGCGATACTTTAAAAGAGATGGCCGAGCTTGTCACAACCAGACGGGTCGAGGATATACTTGTAGAGCAGAACCTTCTCCCCAAGGAGAAGGTGGACGAGCTGAAGGTAGAGGCTGCCAAACTCGGGCGGCCTGTGGAAGACTTGATCGCGGAGCGGAATCTGGTTCCCGCCGACGCTTTCGCCCAAGCCCGCGCCCAGGTGCTGGGAGTTCCCTTCACCAACCTCTCGGGAGTCGAGATAACACCAGAGGTCCTAAACCTCATCCCCCAAGACACCGCGACCCGCTACATCCTCATTCCCTTCGAGAAAACGGACACCACACTCAGGGTTGCTATGTACGATCCTTTGGACCTTCAGGTCATAGGATTTTTGGAGAGGCGGACTAAGCTTAAGGTGGAGCCGTATCTGGCAACGGCCGAAGCCGTTCGCGACAAGATAGAGACCCAGTACCGCAAAACCCTGGGGGAGGAGGTCACCGCGGCGCTTGAGGAGGCCGGGGTCGGCGAGGCCCTCAAAATAGAGGAAACCAAAGATATCGAGCGCGAACCCGAGACCATCCGCAAATCCCCGGTCGCGGAGATCGTCTCCTCCATTTTCGCCTACGCGGCGAGAAACCGCGCCTCGGATATCCATATCGAGCCGGCCGAGGGCAAGACCAGGGTCCGCTTTAGGATAGACGGCGTTTTGCAGGAGAGATTGTCATTGCCTCAGGAGATTCATCCTTCGGTTGTATCGCGCGTTAAGATTTTGGCGAACTTAAAAATCGACGAGAAGAGGATCCCCCAGGACGGTCGTATAAAAATCGAGGTCGGCGGGCGCGAGATCGATTTGAGGGTTGCGACCATGCCTACCGCGATAGGCGAAAAGGTCGCCATAAGGCTTTTGGAGGAGACTGCCGAAATTCCCTCTTTGACCGAATTGGGTATGCGCGGAGTATCGCTTAAGCGCATACAAGATTCGATGCACAGACCCAACGGTATAGTTTTGGTCACCGGTCCCACGGGTTCGGGTAAGACTCTTACCCTGGCCTCGGTTCTGTCCAAGATAAACACCCCGCGGGTCAATATCGTAACTATTGAGGACCCGGTCGAGGTGAGAATTCCCGGCGTCAACCAAACCCAGATAAACCCGGCCGCCGGACTGACTTTCGCAACGGGGCTTCGCGCTTTCTTGAGGCAGGATCCCAACATCATCATGGTTGGCGAGGTTCGCGATAACGAGACCGCGGAGCTGGCTGTTCACGCCGCCTTGACCGGGCACATGGTCTTCTCGACGCTTCACACCAACTCCGCTTCCGGTGCGCTCCCCCGCCTGATAGACATGAAAATTGAACCCTTCCTTTTGACCTCGACCGTCATCGCGGTCGCCGCCCAGAGGTTGGTTAGGAAAGTGTGCTCAACATGTAAAGTAGAGTACGAAGCACCCGAGGAGGTCGCTAAGCAGATGAAGGAGGTTCTGGGCACTCTCTACGAGAAGACCCCCAAAACCGAGAAGAAGGGCAAACTGGTGCTATTTAAAGGAGATCCGGAAAAAAGCGGCAAAGGTAAGGAGTGCAAGGAGTGCGGCGGTTCCGGTTACTCTGGACGAACCGGGATTTTTGAGGTGTTGATGATGTCCGACACGATAGCCAAGCTGGTTTTGGAACGTCGGCCCACTTCAGAGATTGAAGGGCAGGCTATAAAAGAAGGTATGATTAGTTTGGTGCAGGACGGGTTCGTCAAGGTGCTTGAAGGGGTAACGACCGTCGAGGAGGTCCTGCGGGTCGCTCAAGAATAAAGATGGCACAAACGCAAAGTGGAGTAAGACTACTTCTTAAAAAAACCGTCGAGCTCGGCGCTTCGGATTTGCATATAACGGTTGGGGCGCCCCCGACGCTTCGGGTTAAAGGAGACCTGGTGCCGGTTGAGAGTGCTGAGGTCTTAAGTCCCGAGCAGGTCGAATCCTTGGTTTTTGAGCTGGTCTCCGACGAGCAGAAAGACCTTCTTTTGACCCAAAAAGAGATAGACTTTTCCTTCGCCTACGGGGAGGAGGCACGCTTTAGAGTCAACGCCTTCCACCAGCGCGGGTACCTGTCGGCGGCTCTTAGGAGAATTCCCCTTAAGATCCCAACTATTGAGGAGCTCAACCTTCCTAAACTACTCACGGAGTTTTGCAACCTTCCTCAGGGCTTTATTCTGGTCACCGGGCCAACTGGGCACGGGAAATCGACGACCATTGCGGCGATGCTCCAGAGGATAAACGAAACCCGTCCGGTCCACGTCGTTACAATCGAGGACCCGATAGAGTACATCTATCCTCACAAAAAAGCGCTCGTCGACCAACGCGAGATGCACCTTGACACTTACTCCTGGGAAGTCGCCCTTCGCTCAGCTTTGAGGGAGGACCCGGACGTGGTGATGATTGGCGAGATGCGTGACTACGAGACCGTGGCCTCGGCTATCACTATCGCCGAGACCGGGCACCTGGTCTTTGCCACCCTTCACACCAACTCCGCTTCCCAGACCATAGACCGTGTTATAGACGCTTTCCCCGAGGCTCAACAGCAGCAGATCAAGACCCAGCTTTCCTCGATTTTGGAGGGGGTACTGGCCCAGCGCCTCGTCCCTTCGGTGGACGGAAAGCTAGTGCCCGCGGTTGAGATAATGCTCCCCTCCCCTGCCGTGCGAGCCATAATAAGGGAAGGTAAGACCCATCAGTTGGATAACGTTATCTCGACCTCCTTTGATCAGGGGATGGTTTCCTTGGAACGAGCCCTCGCCGAGCTTGTAAATCAAGGGAGGGTCGCAAAAGAAGTTGCCAAAGCCCACGCCATCCGGCCCGAGGAGTTTGACCGGCTGGTTAAAAGTTAGACATGCCCATCTACAACTACATCGTCAAGGACCCCCAAGGCAAGACTTTGACAGGGACGGTAGAGGCGCCGAGTGCCTCATCCGCAACGAGCATTCTGCAGGAACGCCGTTACGTCGTGGTCTCCGTAACCGAGAAGAAAGAAGGCGGTTTCTTACAAAAAATTCTCGAGCAGTTTAGAGGGGTCTCTATGGGGGAGAAGACGGTCTTCGCGCGTCAGCTTTCGACCATGGTCTCCTCGGGCCTTCCCCTAACCAACGCTCTTGAAATCTTGCGTGCCCAGGCCGAAACCGAGAAAATGCAAGACGTTTTGGGCGAGATGTTGGCCGACGTCCAAGGCGGAACGGCGCTTGCCAAGGCGATGGGCAAGCACCCGGAGGTCTTTAATAAGGTCACCGTTGCTTTGGTTGAGGCGGGTGAGGCGTCGGGAAAACTCGATACCCTTTTGTCCCAGCTTGCCGAAAACATGGAGAAAGAACAGGATTTCCAATCCAAGACTCGAGGGGCCTTGATCTATCCTGCAGTTATCGCTGTTGCTATGGTGGTGGTTTTCATAATAATGGTTGCCTTTGTTGTCCCCCGTCTGACCGATCTTTACGCGGATATCGGAGCGGAACTCCCCCTACCGACCCAGATTTTAATCTCCATTTCAAACTTTATGGTTCGGGGGTGGTGGGCGGTTTTTGTCATTTTAATAGCTTTTGGGTATGGGCTTTTCCGCTGGTCGCAAACGGAAAAAGGCCGTTATCAACTATCGGAGATCGCCTTTAAGGTGCCAGTTTTTGGAAAATTGAACAAGGAATCCGAGCAAGCGCGATTTGCCAGGACCTTAGGGCTTTTGTCTGGGGCAGGGATTCCGATTACCCAAGCTCTTGAGATAACCGCCGCCGCAATGGGGAACGTTCTTTATAAAGACGCAATAATAGACGCCGAACGACAGGTTGAAAAAGGGGTTCCGCTTTCGGTTCCTCTCAAAAAGGATCCAAATTTTGAACCAATTCTCTCGCAGATGATTGCGGTGGGTGAGGAGACGGGGAAGATGGACGAGGTTTTGGGTCGTGTGGCGCTATTTTTTGAGGGCCAGGCGGAGGGGATGATTAAGAACCTTACAACCGCGCTTGAGCCGATTATTTTGGTAGCATTGGGGGTGATGGTCGCACTTCTGATTCTGTCGATCATCAGCCCGATATATCAGCTGACCACGCAGTTTTAACTTTGGGAGGAGGTGAAAAGTATAAAGTGACAAGTAACAAGTCACAAGTACCAAAAAAAGGTTTTACACTTATAGAACTTCTTATCGTTATTACCATTATCGGGGTTTTGGCGGTTGCGATTCTTTCGGCCATAAACCCAATCGAGCAGATTCGCCGTGCGCAGGATCAGGGATTGGAGTCGGACGCCTCGGAGCTTCTTAACGGTCTCGAGCGCTACTACACCGGCTTTTTTGAGTATCCTTGGGACGCCTTGGGTGGAGGTACGCCGGATGAGGCCTTGGTCTCCAACAACCTAGCCTGGATCGACGAGTTGATCAACAAAGGTGAGGTCAAACCTCAGTTTAGAGACAGGGATAGCTGGAGCTCTTTGTACGTTACCCAATCAGGAACGGTAGTTCGGATATGCTTTGATCCGGCTTCTTCGACTTTCCAAGAGCAAGCCGATTCCGACGGGAAATTTAGAGACGGTTCCTCAGGTTGCGCTACGAACTGCTTCACGTGCGTTCCGCGCTGATTAAGCAGAGTCAGCAAATTTCTACCGAGCGACGGGGACTCTCGGTTGTTGAACTTATTCTCAGCGTAGGTCTCATACTCATTTTGCTTTCTGCCCTATTCTGGGCCGTCAACCCTCCCGAGCGTCTAAAGCAGAGTCGAGATACCAGACGCCAAAGCGACTTTGAAGGGTTAAAGACCGCAATCGAAGAAGCTTTGTTGGGCGGAGAACCGCTGGAAAGTACATTTGGTGTACCGTCCTCATCGGTAGGTTTTGAAGTGACGTGGGAGTTAGACGGCTCGGGTTGGGTACCTATGGTACTTCCGGACTGGCTCGTCGAGCTCCCGCAAGACCCGTCAAACGGCAAAACGTTCAGCGACGTTTTGGGGAGCCGAGTTTTGGGGGAATACCAGTTTATCTCGGACGGAAAATACTGGGTTCTTAGAACCCACCTTGAGGCCGAGACGAATCGCGCGAAATATTACGAGGATGGGAACGATAACAGTTGGTGGGAGGTAGGAACGGCGCCAGGGCTTTCAACCTATTTCGGACTTTAGCTCGAAATAGGTATGTATAAAGTAAGATCTATAATAGAAAATGTTTCCTCAAATTGTATTTTTTACATTTTACTTTTTACTTGGCGCAGCCGTAGGCTCCTTCCTCGATGTCTGGGCGAGGAGACTCCTTCGTGGGGAGGCACCAACCGGCCGTTCTCGATGCGAACACTGCGGACGAAAGCTCTCAACAATTGACCTTGTTCCCCTACTCTCCTTTTTTGCCCTCCGAGGACGCTGCCGCTATTGCAAAAAACCTTTGAGCTGGCGATATCCCCTGGTTGAGGGGGCGACCGGAGTTATTTTTGCCCTTCTTGCCTGGAAACTAGGCTTTCCAACCTCGGTTCTTGAGCTTTTGACCCTCGCCGTGCTCTTTGTCGCCGTCTCCTCGTTTATCGTTATCGTCTTGACCGACCTTACCGAACAGACCATCTTTGACCAAACTCTTTGGGTTGCGCTTCTTGCGTCGGCAATTTACCGCATTTTGCAATTTAGCGCCCACTTCTTACTGCGAAGCCTCCTTTATGACCTGCTGGGGGCTTTGGGGATTTTTGCCCTTCTCTTGCTGATTAGAATTGTGACCCACGAGCGCGGAATGGGAGAAGCCGACCCGCCGCTTGGTTTTCTGGTGGGTCTTTTGGTCGGGTTTCCCCTGAGTCTCCTCACCCTATTTTTGGCATTTGTCCTCGGAGGTTTAGCTGGGTCCATTCTTATCCTTACGAAGCGGAAAAAACTAAAGGATAGGGTTGCGTTCGGGCCGTTTCTTGTCTCCTCCGCGTTTCTGGCGTTCTTTTTTGGGCAGACGTTAATCAACTGGTATCTGAATCTTCTTTTTAGCTAGCTAGATAACGAGTGTTTTTGCTAAACTAAAGGCCCATGAAGAAACGCTCGGGTTTCACCCTAATTGAACTTCTTGTCGTCATCACCATCATCGGTCTATTGGCTTCCGTCGGTATTGCTTCCTACACTCGTGCTCAGCAGCGGGGTCGGGATGCCCGGCGCCAAAGCGATTTTTCATCCTTGAGAAACGCACTTGAGCTCTACTACGCCGACAACGGTTCCTATGTCGCAAGCGGTTCTTGGACCGACGTTTCAACAGCACTGTCTTCGCTGGTTCCTCTTTATATAAAGGATCTTCCCTCCGACCCCGGCGGTCAGGGACAAACCTACAAATACATTGCCTACGATAGCGAACAAACCTACTGTTTGGAATCTTACTTGGAAGCCTCCGATACCACCCAAAGCAACTGCCGAAGAATCGACGGGTCCCAAATCAACCTCCAGGGCGGTTATAACTACGGGGTTGGAAATCCCTAGTTGCTAGTGATTTTGCAGAAATCACGTCTAATTATCCACGCATCAGCGTGGTTTTTCTTTTAATCAACCACCCGCAATTGCTAGACTACAATCAGTGTTTTCCAAAAAAGGTTTTACCCTTATTGAGCTTTTGGTCGTATCGGCGATAATAGCGCTTTTAACCGCGGTTTCCGCCGCGGCCTTCAACACTTTCTCGAGAAGTCAAACTCTGACTCAATCGGCTAAGGAGGTAGAGAGCGCCCTAAAAGATGCTCAGAACCGAGCCTTGTCCTCCGTGGATGGGCAAAACTGGGGTGTACGTTTAGTACCGGGGTCAAACCTATTGGATCTTTTCGCAACTCCTTCTATGGGCTACAGCGACCCGTCGGCTCGCGTTTTTGACCGTGAGTTGCCGGATACCGTAGAAATTTTTGACGCCGCGGGATCTCTCCCTCCCGGGTATAACTTCAGCGTGGTTTTTGTGGTCTCATCGGGTGCCGTTGGCTACGCCAACGATGCGGGAACAGCTTGCATTGGAGGGTCTGACGACGTCAGCTGCTCATTCCCATTGGGTCGACAAGATTGTATTGTGATAGGAGTTCGCTTGCAGGGCACCTCGCAAGAACGCTATCTTAAGGTCAACGGGCGAAGCATTTTCGAAGATGATTCAGCAACGTCTTGCCCCTAAAAAGGAAAAATCCGGCCAATCGCTGGTTGAGGCGGTTGTGGCTTTGGGGATTGCTCTGGTTGTGATAACCGGGCTTGTAGCTCTGGCGGTTATAGCGGTTAAAACTGCAACGCTTACGAGGAACCGTTCATTGGCCGTCCAGTATGCGCAGGAGGGCCTCGAGGCTCTCAGATCCGTTCGTGATCGAGATTTTACCAGCCTTCCCACCTCCGGGGGACCTTACCAGGTCGTTTGGACCGGATCCGAATGGGAAACCGCGCCGGGAACTCAAGCCATCGATATCTACACCAGAAGCTTTACCGTTTCGGAGCCCGAGGCCGGTAAACTCCGGTTCAATCTTTCCGTCTCGTGGACCGATTCCGGAGGGACCCATACAGTTGATTTGTCGACCTATCTAGCGGATTGGCAGTAACCGCCTAAGGCGGTACAGTAGCCATTAGCCAGCAGTAGTTGCTAGACTACAATCGGTGTTCTCCAAACTGTTCACTATTCACTATTCACTATTCACTCACGCGAAGCGTGTTGGCTTTACACTTCTTGAGCTCCTCGTTGTAGTGGGGCTTATTGGGATTATTGGGGCTATTGCGGCGGATATTTTCGTCAACGTTAGCCGCTCCTACAACAAAGCAAATATCATAGCCGAGGTCGAACGAAACGGAAACATCGCTTTATCCCAAATGGTTGGTGAGATAAGAAACGCGCGTTCGGCTACCTCTCCGGACGCCCAGACTCTTGATATCGTGAACGCCTCCGGCGTCAACGTAACCTTCTCCTTTACCCCCCAAACCGCGTCCGACAACGGCTATGTGGCTCGAAACGGCACTCCCCTAACGGATAGCTCCTTCGCTTCGGGGGTTAACGTCACGAGTTTGGTGTTTTCGCTCGCCGATACAGACCCGCAGGTAGTCTCGATAACTATGTCCTTAAGTCAACCCCTGGGTGTGTCAAGTCGTGTCGACTTTCAAGCAGGAACCACAATTCAAACATCGGTCTCTTTAAGAACGTATGAATGAGTGGAATAAGACCACATGTAAGATGTATGATTTAAGAAGTATGCGTCGCTCTGGACAAGCTCTGATACTTATTCTTCTGGTGATGGCGGTTGCCTTGACTCTTGGAGTGTCCGTCGCCTCCCGCTCCATCACAACCTTGAGGCAGGTTACCTTTTCCGACCAATCGGCAAAGTCTTTAGCGTTTGCAGAGGCGGGGGCCGAGGAAGCCTTAAAGTGCTTGGATGACGGCAGCTGCAGCGCCCCATATGACCCCCCGGCTGTGGATCTCGATGGGGACGGGAACAACGACTTTGATTATCAAGTTTCGGTTATGGGGCAATCGGCGGTTTACGATGAGTTACCGCCTATAGAGCGAGATAAAACCATTGAGGTTAGCCTTGCCAATTACCCCCGCGACACGCAAGTTCGGGTTTATTGGGTCGACCGCAACGTTTCGGACCAGCTAAACGCTTCATCTGGCATGGAGGTATCGTTGGTTTATTGCAACGACGACGGGGCAACCTGTACAACCGGAAACTATAAAATTCTAAGAAATGCCTACGATACGGTGGCGACCCGCACAAACGGAGTTCCAAAGGTCACGCTCGGTAACTATACAGTGGGGGCAACCACCTATGGGTATCGAGTATCGATCGTTCCGCCGGGTGGTAAATACCCGATTCTCCTTCGTCTTCGCGTTCTTTACGCTACCGAGGCGGTTTCCATCGCCGTTGAAGCGGCTGGGGGTGCCATACTCCCAACGCAGGGGGCGAAGGTTGAGTCGACCGGCTTTTTTGGCCAGGTAAGGCGCAAGGTCGAGGTGGTGTGGACCAACCCCGCGCTTTCAGAGCTTTTTGATTTCGGTATCTTCTCCGGCTCCGAATCCGATCCTCTGACGAAGTAAGACCCTATAATTTGACGCTATCTTGTTCTGGATATAGAATTTAGGTAAAGCCAATATCAGTGAAAGAAGGAGGTGAGATTTAACCCTTAGCTCGGCTTGATATCCGTTACTGAGTTTCCCACTCCAAAGAGGAGGGAGCAATGGGACCAAAGGATAAGCAGTATATCACCTCAGATCAGAGACCGCTTGACGACTGGAGGGAAGCCACCAAGAGCGAAGGTGCTCGCGAAGAGGGTTTAGGGAACGAGGATTGTCGCGATTGGGATGCCATCGACGATGCTGCCGACCAGGGATACGATGGTAGCGAATAACCCGCCTGGGAGCAAGTTCACAAGACTTGCTCCTTCGTCTTTCTTCACGGTTAGGAAAGTAATTTCTTTAGTGTAAACTAAATTAGCGTGTACCAAATTACCACTCTCAAAAACGGAATGAAGATTGTAACTCATGAGCATAAAGATGCTCAGACGGTTTTTGTTGAGATTCAATTCAAAGCTGGGGCAAAGTATTCGTCGAGGGGTAAAGAAGGTATAGCACACTTTACCGAGCACGTTGTGATGAACGGCAGTCCTAAATATCCATCAGGCCTTAAAGTTAGAGAAGCAGTCGAGCAGTTGGGAGGGCGAATCAATGGTCGCACGGGTAGTGAGACTGTCAGCTATTGGATCAAGTTGTCCGCTGATGATCTTGAAAAAGGATTAGATATTCTCTTTTCTATAACTAGCTCACCATTACTTAATGAAAAAGAGGCAAAGGGTGAACGCAAAATAATCCTCGAGGAAATTGCGAGAATGCACGATGCTCCTATGCGAAGAGTAGTAAATGCCCTTTTTGGAACTATATACAAAGACCACACACTTGGTCTACCTGTTATAGGGCACGTGAGAACTATTAAAGAGGTGGGAGTTAGCGATATCAAGAAGTTCTTCAATGCGTATTACACCCCACCGAACGCAATTGTGAGTGTTGCAGGTCGGATAAGCCATGAGGAAATAGTTAGACTAACGCAAAATTACTTTGGGAATCAGAAGAAAAACAGCCCACCATCCTATACACCATTTCAACTTCAACAAACAGGGCCGCAAGTAACAGTGTTAAAAGAGAAAACCAAACAGTCAAGGATGGCGTTAGGTTTTACTGGCAAACCGATAACCATTCGAGATTATGCGGTTACGTCGTTCCTCACCTCGCTTTTGCATTCAAGCGGAAGGCTTTTTAGGAGGTTAAGGGAAGAAGAACAGTTGTCTTATGATATAGGCGCGAGTGCGGTGACAATAACAGACCTTCCGTTCTTAATGATTCACGGAGGGTTTACCTACCGCAAAGTAAAGCGAGCGCTTCTCGTGATTTGCGAGGAGTTGCAGAAGGTGAAAGAAACAGCGGTGTCAAAGGAGGAGTTTGCGAAACTGAAAAAATCAAAGGAAACTGGACTTCTCTTCGCTCTGGAGAATCCCGAAGGATGGGTAGACTTCGCATTGGATTGGAATCAACTTATAGGCGAGGTAATCACACCTCAGCGGTGGTTAGAGGAGGTTAGGAGGGTTACTCTAGGGGATGTCCAAAAGCTGGCGCAGGGAACTTTTGTGCCCCAAAACGCATTTTTAGCTGCTTCACATCACGAAATTAAACCAGCGGAATTAAAAGAAATTTTACAGGAGGGGTTGTCTTAACTTCTCCGGCTCCGAATCCGATCCACCGACGAAGTAGGTAGCTTTTTCGCTAAAATGCTAATTAAGGTGTCTAGAAAGCGACTTATCCTTATATTAATTCTGGCCGTAGAGGCGGTGCTTTTAGTCTTTGGTTACAACTACTGGCAAGAGCAAAATCGGCTTTACGGCGTACTTTCCGGCGTGGAGGAGACCTTAGGTGTAACCTCGTCCGCTAACTTTAGCCCTTCTTTCCCGTCGTCTTTTGAGACTGTTAGCGGCACCTATGGTCTATCCGTGGTTTCGATGGGAAGAGTTTCCGCGATTGACCTGAAGAGCGCTCAGAAGAGGGAGGCGGTTGCAAAAGCGGGAGTTTTGGAGGTGGTCACCGTAAATGCAAACGGCAGGACTAAAAAACTGAACCTTGCGGTCCAGATGGCTTCCGTCGCCGATCCCCAAAGGAACTTGATGCCTTGGGTTGCGGAAAAAGGTGCGGAGCTTGCATCTGTGGAGCTTGCAAGCGCAGATACTATGCTAAGCGACACCAAATTAGCCGAGATTTTCCCCGAAGGCAGTTATTTAACGTTCGTACCCTTAACCGACTTGGATAGGGAAGAGATTCAGGAGTCTCTGCCGGAGTATTTATCCTACGCAAGCCAATACTATGGCGACGCGCTTTCCAAGCTCAAGAGCTTTTTTGACAGCAACCTGTCCGGTAGCTTTAATAAAGTTATCCTGGTACTTGACGTCTTTTAATGACTAAAAAGAAGTTGGCTTATATCATTTTAATAATCGCCGCCACTGCTGCCGCTGGTTATTTTCTTTGGTGGTATGTTTACCTGCCACTCGCGGCCAGAACTCGCGCACCGGCTGGGTCGTTGCTTGAGAGTATCTTGTCCAAAAGAGTAGATTTGGATAACCGAGGCGAGATATTTGAAAACGAGGGATACAAGGATAACTACTTTGTGGCGTATGTTACGGGAGTTGGCGTGTCAGCCGAGAAAATCGATATCGAGATAGACCTTGGACATTCAGGTGATACCCACGCAACTGAAAAGAAAACGGTGTCTGTTCAATGCCCTCCGGATAAAACAACCATAGCGTCCTCAGGGTTTGATACGTTAACCCAAGGGATTACCCTTCTTGACGAGGTCGAAGTGGACGACGTAATTTGGACCTATTGTTTAGACGATTTCTGCAGCGAAATAGGAAAAGAATGCATTCTAATGAAGAGTGAATAACACCCTCCCCCATTTGCTTTTTGTGTTCAACTCCTATATACTATAGGGTTAGAAAACCAAATCTGAAAGAAAGGAGATAGAGAGATGCGCAAGTTAACGTTTTTGCTGATTTTGCCGGTTTTGTTTTTGGTCGGTTGCCAGCGTGTGGAAGCGGTCGTTCCTTCCCCAACGGTGGAGGAACCGACGGTAACGGTGGTTTCACCTACCGCTACACCAGAACCGACCGTAATTCCAACCGAGGTACCCACCAAGGTGCCGACGCAGATTCCAACCCCCACGGCCACACCAGAGCCTTCGGCTTGGGATATCGTCGACCAGATGTTTTCGGAGTGTGCAGCGTTGCCTCGATGGGGCAAGTCCACATGGGATCGCTACGAGCTTCAACTGCGCGACCAGATGCTGGCGGCGCATCCGGAATGGGACACCCGAGGGTACGTAAGAAATTACGGCATCGGGAGACTGTTTGCCCAGGACGGAAACGAGTGGAGTTGGATAGCTAACACAGATACCCTTGAAATGAGGGACTATCCAAACCCCTTCAGCTTCGCCGATCTTCCAGATGGGAGTGCCGACACGGGCCTACGACCTGAGGACTGCGCGATGTACATCCTGGTCTACGAGAAGGTGCCGGAGAACGGCGACGGAGACGGAGTCATCGTGGGTGAGGCCTACCTCTTCTATGAAGTTGGCGGGCAAGATCCTCTCATCTTCGACGGCGAACTTAGGGAGCTTCGCTTCAGCATGCCACCGTTTGAGGAGCAGGACGGGTTTCGGCAGCTGTACGATGCTGTCGAGGGAGCCGTAGGAAAGGGCTGCCTGAGAGTGGCGACAATGCCACAATATAGTGATGAAGCTGGGCTCGAGGCGTTCAATGACTGGTTTGGTGAGTACACCACTTGGGTCATACTGGAGGTGGTGGGAGAAGTACCGCTCCGGGACAGGTGGTTGACATTTCTCGCGCCTGAAAATGCCCAACCACAATGTGTGATCCTGCTCTACCGCAACCCAACCGGAGAAGTGTTCCTGATCTACGAGATCGAGGGCGGGTTTGAGACGGTTTCCTTGGGCACACTTGCGTACGACCCATTCGCGGCGCTTTACCCGTCCGACGATCAGCCGGTTTCGACTCCTTCGTCGCAATGCCAACCGCCGACAGGTAGGTGGTTAAACGAGGAGGACCCGATACGGGTTTACGCCGAGCCGGATATCTCAAGCCCTGTGGTGGAAGAAATTCCGCTGCAAGACTTAGAGAGTGTCGGGTTTGGGCCCGAAGGTCCGGTCTGTCAGGCCGGATATGTTTGGCTACCGGTTTGGTCGGAAGAAGAACTCGAGACCGTTGGCTGGGTGTGGAGTGAACCGTACCCGTAAGGAGAGTTGTACACAAGCCGATTGGCGTTAAAGCTGATCGGCTTTTCTCTTTCCTTGAAGCCGACGTGCGGTTTCCCTTATTATAGGAGTAGTCATGTCCGGCAGGTGGTTTTCCATTATTTTAGGGGTATTGGCTATTTTAGGCGCCGCCGCTATTGTCTTCTTCTTTTTCGAATGGGATATTCGAAGCTATTTAGCAACTGGGGGGGAGCCGACAAACTCTGAAGACTCAACTTCCCAAAACACGCTCCTTTCCGTAGCTTTATCTGGTGATACTGACTTAACTCAACAAACCGCCAAATTAAAAGCAGAGGGGTTTAAGGACAACTACATTGTTGCCGATATAACCTCGATTGACAAATCCGGGGACAAGTTGGGACTTAATATAAATCTTCCAAGCACCGAAGGTTTCGAGACCCAAGACGTAACAGCAACGACTGAGTGCACTACACAAAACACTACTTCTGTCTCCAGAGACGACTACAGCGTTTTGAGTGAGAACGCGGAGCTTTTTGAGGAAGTCGAAGTCGGAGACGTTCTCTGGGCCTACTGTTTGGACGATTCTTGCGGGGTAGTGGGTAGGGAGTGTGTTCTGGTGAAAGTAACCGGTGAAGAGTAGAAATCTAGACCTAAAAAAATTAGTCTTATTTAGTCTTTCCCTTCTGATTTTTATCCTTTTAGCTCTTTATTTGCGCAGCGGTTCATCTAGCGTTCTTGCCGCCCAGTGCGCTCCGGGGGAATGCGGCGGGGGTTACGAATGCCAATACGGGACGATGTGCTGTACAGGGGCCGGGTGTCCTTCTTGGTCCTGCGAAAACAATACTTCTTGTGAGTGGAAAGGCGGCAAATGCAGAAAGGATTACTCGTGTTTGAAGGGGGAAAGATATTGGGACTCGACCTGCAACTGGCACAGCGGTTACTGGCACAGACACTGTTATTACTGGTGGTGCGGTAGCTGGCATTACCATCCCGGATATTGGAGCGGATGTTGGAAATGGCGTAGCTATTGGGATACCTGTACGTATTACTGTTCCTATCCTTCCGGAACCTGTAGCTGGTGCACCGGTGAAGGAGATGATGGAGGCCCTGGTGGAGGAGGTTGTTCCTGGGGGTCAAATGTTTCCCCAGCCTCTTGTACTCAAGCCAACGGGCTGTTTGGCCACTACTATCGCGACGATCCGGTCGGTGGGAACCGCTTCGACGGCGGATTGAAACACGAGCGCAATGACTCCCAAGTAAACTTCAACTGGGGCAACGGGTCTCCCTATTGCGACGCAATTGATGAGGACCATTTCTCCGTTCTTTGGGATGGGTATATAAACCTCTCCTCATCCGGCAACTGGCGGTTTGGCGCGACCTCCAATGACGGGTTTGCTATTGATATAGAGCTAACCCCCGGGGTTTGGACTCGGGTTTTCTCTGACTGGAGTAACCACAGTGCCCGTACGCGTTGGGGCTCATGGCGAAGCATCGACGCTGGCTGGTACGGAATAAGAGTTTGGTATTACGATAATACGGGGGATGCTGTGGCTCGCCTTCGCTATCAAGGTCCTGGATTGGGGGCGCAAATCGTTCCCTCGGCGGCCCTTAGAACCTGCTCGGCGCCAATACAGGGACCAACTAACCCTAACGTTACTAACCTGACCTCCTCATCCGCCCAGCTCAACTGGACTCGAGGATCCGGCGGAACCAAACAACTTCTTAGGGTTGGAACGGATCAGGCAAAAGTCGAATCCGGATGCCCCGACGGCGTTGGCCTGGGGACCGGGTGTGTGATAAAAGAAGACAATATCACAACCTGCGACCCCGGTACACCCTGCACCTATTCAACCGGAAGTGTATTAGAACCTGCTACTACCTACTACTGGAGAGTTATCGAGTGGTTGGACGCTTCATCGTGGGCTGACTTTGGCTCTACTCCATCCTTTACGACTCCGGCCGACCCGTGGTTTAAGGTTACGGGTGGAGATATCCACGCCAACGCCTTGCTTTCCATCTCCCGAACCATTCCCGACGGCGAGTACAACGGAGAATTCCTTGTCTCCTCCAAATCAACCATCGGCACGAACATTAAAAGCGGTCAAGATTGGATTTGTCCCCTTTACCCGGAAGGAGATCTAGACCCGATAGACAACTCCGGTATATCGGTCCCCGACTACGACGCCCTCTGGCAACGGTTTGGTAAAAATCCCATAACTTTAGGTACAATCCCAGCGGGAGGAACTCTGCAAAACGACAGAGTTTACCGAATAACCTCCTCAAACACCATAAACGGTGTCTACAACGTCCCCGTCTCAACTTCGGTCTTGATGTTCATAGACGGAACTTTGACCATTGGTGGCGAGATCAGAGTTCCCCAATCATCCTCCCTTATCTTTATCGCTCGAGATCAAATTCGAATAGAAAAACAGCTCGCAGGAGGAGGCCCGGCGGACGATGCTATCCAAGCCGGACTCATTGCAGGAGGAGACATCAACACCGCCTACGACCGCTCAAGCCCGATAGAAGTCCACCGTCAGTTCGTCTCAACCGGTCCTCTTATCTCCCTTGGTGGAACCGTCCGTCTCTACCGCAACCTAGGAGATACAGACAACGGCACCACCCCGGCGGAGCTCATAAGCCTTGACCCCAAATACTTTTCTTTGCAGAGAACCCTCCTCGGGCGTCCTCGAATTTTCTGGCGGGAGGTAGTCCCTTAATTTGCTAGAGTAGTATCGTGCTAAACAGAAATTTCTGGGTTCTTTGGGGAAACCGGGTTTTCACAAGGGTTGCCTACCACCTTGTATTTTTCACTCTTTTAATTTGGGTTTACCAACTGACCTCTTCAAACGCCGCCGTCTCCTTATATATGATTATGTTTTTTCTGGCTTCCGTAACTTTTTCGCTTATTGCGGGGGTGGCCTCGGACACCTTCGACAGGAGAAAAATTATGATATTTGCCAACCTTGTTTGGGGGCTGCTTGTGCTTGCTTTTATACCGGCGAAGGAGAGTTTCCCTCTCGTTCTTGCGGTAACTCTAGCAACCCAGGCACTTGACGAGTTTTTTAGCCCCTCTCAAGGAGCATCCCTTCCTCAGCTTGTCGAGAACAAGAAACTTTTAACCGCAAATTCTTGGTTTTATATAGCAACCTACGCTGCAAGCTTTGCTGGATACTTTTTGAGCGGCGTGCTTCTGAGGTTTTTTGGATATGAGTACCCGTTTATAATCTCGTCGGCTCTTGTTCTTCTTGGTGCTGCGTTTTCTTTGAGCTTGCCCCCGCTTAAAACAAGACGGCGCTCCGTGAGTCTTACAGAATTTACCCGTACGGTTTTGAAGAGGTTGCTCGAGCAGTGGAAGTTTCTTCTTAAAAATCGAAACATAGCTTCCACGATGGTTGTCATGGCGGCGGTCGTTTCCGGAGCTGCTTCCGCTGGGGCTTTGGCTCCCGGTTTTAGCGAGCAGGTTCTGAAGATAGATGCCAGAGACTTAAGCTTTATTGGGGTCTTACCTCTGGGGCTGGGGCTTCTGACCGGAGCATTTATCCTGAGCCGCTTCGGAAAGCTGTGGGAGGTTTGGGAGAGCGTCTTGGTATTTGGTCTGGTCCTTCTTCTTCTCACCGTCAGCCCGACTTTGAGGGTACAACTTGCAAACCACATCACAACCCCGCAGGCCTTCGAGAGAATACCGTTCTACTCCTTATCCATATTTGCTCTTGTATTTTTCTTAGGGATTGCCGCGTCTACCGTCGCAATACCAATAATAACCTCTATCCAGCGCATGACCCCTAAAGGTAATTTGGGTAGAACCTTTGGATCTATGGGTATGCTCGCGGCGATTTTTACCTCTTTGATGACCCTTACCACTGGGGCGTTGGCCGATTTCTTTTCCCCGGCGCTACCAGTCGTTGCGATAGGGATTTTTGCGGTTGTTGTGGGTTTCTGGATTAGATACCGTGTCGTCATTGGGTAAAATATAAGGTGGATGTTGCCCGACTTTTTATTTAACATAGGTCCTTTGCCGGTGTATGCCTTTGGGGTGCTTCTGGCTATCTCGTATCTATTAGGTGTTTTTATTTTTTGGCGGCTCGGGCGTCGCGAAGGTTTCCCTTCGGAAGGACTTTTTGATATCGCCCTTTCTACCTCTATAGTTGCTGTGATCGGAGCCCGGCTTTTATTTCTTAAGTTCTTTGGTGGATATATCAACTTCTTGGACATTTTCAGAATGGGTGAGGGGGTGTCTTGGGTTGGGGCTCTAATTTTTGGTTTTTTTGCCTTCGCCGTGTTTGTTCGAGTAAAAAAATGGTCCTTTTTTAGGATCGCAGATTTAGTCGTATTGGGGATGGCTTTCGGGCAAGCTGGAGGTTTTCTAGCATCCGAAGCTGCCAGGTATATTCCTTTTTCTATTTATCTAGCGTTGGGGTATTTGCTTCTTGGATTTGTTCTTAAGTTTTTGCACAGCCGGGCGGCGCCGGGTGTTGCCTTTTTTGCGTATCTAATTGTCTCTGGAGCATTTTTGGCGTTTCTCGAATATCTTAGAGTCGATAAGGCGGTATGGATGGGACAGAACATAAACTATTCGTTCGGGGCCTTTTTATCGACCGTTGGTTTGGTAGGGTTGATTGCAAAAACTGCTAACTTAAGGTTTAATAGAGGTGGAAATGGAAGATAAAAACTTCCTGAAGGAATCCAGAAAACGTCTCTTGGCTTCGAAGAAGAAGCTCGTTAAGCAGATTGAGGAGCTTGCCGCGCAGGATCCCAGCAAGGGCCCCGATAAGATTACTGAGTTTTCAGAAGAGGCCGACGCTGTGGAGGAGCACGAGCGGCTTCATGACGAGACAAGACTTCTGGAGAACCATCTTGAGGAGATCCAAGCGGCGATGTCTAAGATTGAGAAAACCCCCGCAAAATACGGGATTTGTGAGAACTGCGGGGAACAAATAGATAGAGCCAGACTCGAAGCCTACCCACACGCAAGGTATTGCTTAAATTGTGAGAAGAAATTAGGCACGCAGGGCTAGTGCTTAACATAATTTTCGAAGACGATACCCTTTTAGTTTTATCCAAACCGGCAGGTCAGACGGTAAACCGCGCTCAAACCACGAGAGGGAAGGTCACTACTCAGGACGAGCTTGAAAAGCATTTCGGTATAGAATCCCCGCGCGAGGGAATTGGAGGCAGGGCCGGAATTGTACATCGGTTGGATAAGGAGACCTCGGGGATTCTGCTTGTCGCTAAAACCAAGGATGCTTTTGAGAGGCTCCAGTCGCAGTTTAAGCGCCGCACGGTTGGCAAGGAGTATCTCGCCCTTGTTCACGGGGAGACACCAGTGGAAGGAACCGTCGAAGCGCCTATCGCGCGCAATCCGAAGGCAAGAACCCGCTTTGCCGTGGTTGCCGGTGGAAAACCGGCGTCGACCAGCTACAAAAGGAGGGGTGTCTACAGAAGAGGAGGGGAGCGATACTCGCTGGTTAATCTTCTGCCGAAGACAGGCCGAACCCATCAGTTAAGAGTTCATATGAAACATACAGGTTATCCCATCGTTTCGGATCTGCTCTATCTATCTAGAGGGAGGTTTAAAGAAGACTTGAAGTTCTGTCCGCGGTTGTTCCTACACGCCGCGGCTTTGAGTTTTATCCATCCCGTCTCCGGGGCGAAAATGCGCATTGAGGCCGAACTAGCGGAAGATTTGGCAGACGTGCTTTCTGAAATCACCCCGGTTTAGTTTTACAAAGACAACCCGGCTTATTGTTGATTCCTACTATTGCTTTTCACATCAATGAATTGCTATATTAATTCATAATATATGCCGCAGGTTTCTAAAGCTCCGATTAAAAAGGAAGTGGAAAGAAAGATAAGGCACGCCTTCAGCCAGTCTCTGGCCAAGATATCGTCCGAGAAGGAGATGGAGCGCTACATTTTCGATCTTCTTACCCCGACCGAGCAGATTATGCTCGCCAAGCGTTTAGCCATAGCTGCGCTTTTGGTTCGAGGCCTGTCATACCAGGAGATTTCCAAGCGACTGAAGGTCAGCACCTCGACGGTTGCTAGAGTCAACTTGTGGCTAAGAGCCTCGGGTGCGGGATACCGTAGGGCGGTTGAGTCGATAGGGGACTGGAAACCGCTAGTTTGATATCTTAAAGAAAGAGTAAAGAGCCCCTGCCCATGGCAAGAAGATACGGTAAAGTCGGTAAGAAAAGAAATCGTCAGCCCTCCTCTTGGAGACGGCTCAAGAGTCAGTTTAAGATTCAGAAGCGCCTTCGCCGACTTAAATTGGCGCTCATTGTCGTGGCTGCGGTTACCCTCACCCTTGGGGGAATTTATCTTTGGAACCTCTTTACAAAACCCCTCGCCTCCGCCGCCTCCACCTTTAAGAGCAACGTTTCTTGGGATGGGAAGACGCCTTTGAACCTTATGTATTTGGAGGTTTCAAAGATCGACGAGCTCGCCCCCCAAACTTTGACGTTGGGAGTCTTGATGCTAAACCCAACTCAGGAGCGGTTCAGTGCGGTCGAGATTCCGGTCGGCTACGCTAGGTTAGCGGATATCTACGGCTTGGGTAACCTTTCCGGGGAGAGGGATGGGCTGCGGAGACTCGGCGGCACTCTTATGGATTTGCTAGGGATTCCTATCGACGGGTATGTTCTTGTGGGGAGTGGTGGTATAGATGAACTCTCTACTCTCTTCCCGCAGGTTGAGGAACTTGGGGAGGTTGTGAGCTTATCCAATCTATCTAAACTACCCATCGTTTGGAGCATAGCCCGGCGGTATGTGCAAACAGACCTTGGCCTGCCCGAGATCGTTCGCGTATTTTGGTTTCTGTTACAGATCCGTTCCGATAAGGTAGCGCATATGTCTTTAGGTGAGGAGCTACTTGGGGATCCCGCAAACCTCGATAAGAAACTTTCGCCTTTTGTAAGAGACGACATCCTTTTTGCGGAGCACCTCAAGATACAGATCTTAAACGGTTCAAACGCTCCGGGGCTTGCGGCCTCATCTGCGAGGATGATTAGAAACATAGGCGGAGAGGTGATTCGCGTCGATAATTTTGAACGTCAGGATTTAAATAAAGGCTACTTAATCTTGGAATCCTCAGGTAGCTACACCGCCCGACGCTTGGCAGAGATTTTTGGAGTCTCCGACAGCCGTCCCCCAAGAACCGGTGCTGAAGCACGTGCCAACGTAACCCTTATTCTGGGAATTGAAAATGCGTTTTAGAGTTCTTTTTTTCTCCTCGCTTTAAGAAGGAAAAACAAGATTGTACCCCCCGCGACAAGAAGAATCGAGGGGATAAGAAACAATTCAATGTTTTGGGGGATAGAGATTTTAAGACCTCCCAAACCCGCTTTCTCAAGAAGTCTGTTTATCATGGTTTTGGCTTGATTCTCTTGGTCCGTTGCCGCTTCTTGATCTTCAACCTGAAGGGCCGAATAAATCCCTCCGCCGTTTACCCAGTAGTACATACGACGCCCTTCGGGAAAATCTAGAACAAAAGGGTCTTGGTATGAACCTAGCTGTCCGCCGGTACCGAACTGCCCGCTTTCCTCCTCGGGGGTTAGCTCCGCAACCGGGTCGGAGAAGACAAGCCCATCGGTCGAGGTGGCAGAGTAGATACCGTCACTGAAATTTTCGTTTGGGGTCTGAACGGCAAAGTAGAGGCGAAATACACCTTCCTCCTCTTCGTAGATCGCGTGGGCGTTCCACACCGAATCGGCTTCCAACGGCTCCTCGTCCACATTTATTCTTATTCCCGCGTCTTTAGTCCAAATCAGTCCGTCGGAGGAGGTGGCGGAGAGAACGCGCCAGGTGAATTCTTGCTCCGTTCTTCTAATCTCCCCGTCATAGTACATTCTCCAACCGCCTTGGGGGAGAGTTACAACCGAAGGGTGGACTACATTATCGGGATCGTGTTGACCGCCGGGAGTGAGGCGGGTACCCGATTCGGCGGTCCAGTTTAGACCGTCTTGAGAGGTGGCGCTTTTGATGGCACCTCGCCCGCTCTCAATGGTCTGAAAATACATCCGCCAGCTCCCGTCGGGAAGTTTGACGAGTGACGGCATTGAGCCGGTTAGGCGCACTCCATCTTCGACTTGAAAAGCCCGCCCGTCCGCCGATACGGCGCTTTTCATTTGAGTACCTTGGTGAAAGTACATCCGGTAGCGTCCGTCCGGAAGGGAAATAACCTCTACGTTGTGCACGGTGGTGTCGCTAAAGATAACGTCTTCCTCTCTCCAACTTAGAGTTTGGGCAAAAAGAGTACTCCCAAGAAGGACTAGGGAAAGGCTTAAGATACTTGTGAGGACGGGCAGGATTTTCTTCATGGACTTTAAGAATTAGTGACTTCTAATTCTAGCAAAGTTAAAAGCACCGTCTTAAAAAACGTCTCCTTTCTTGAGAATATCAAGGACCTGATGGAAGTTGTCTACGGTGTGGTTTGCCCGGTGAAGTTGGGCTCGGGTGAACCAATCCGTCTTTAGAGCGATGGCTACAAAACCCCCCTCCCGTGCCGCCTCGATGCCGGAGGCCGAGTCCTCGACCACGATGACCTGTTTTGGGTTGAGGCTCTCCTTCTCTACCGCCTTGAGGAAAAGGTCCGGAGCCGGCTTTTTTCTTTGAACCTCGTCGCCGAAGGTTTTGGAGTCAAAATGGTGTCCTATGCCAAGAGTCTCGACCACCCGGCTCGCCACATCGGCGGTGTTTGAGGTGGCGAGTATCCTTTTAACACCGCGGCCTCTAAGGTAATACATTACCTCACGCACTCCTGGGCGCACCTTGACCTCCTCGAGGTGTTTGAGGTAAAACTCTTGAGTTTCGCGGGCCAGATCCCCGGGATCCTCGCTCATCCCTAGATTCTTAACCATTTTTTGCCAATTTTCTTTAACTCCGATGCCCGGTATGTGCACTACATCCTCACACGAGATGCGGCGCTTTTTCAAAACCGCGCAAAACGCTCTGTCGTAGACCCTCTCGTTGTCGATTAAGGTACCGTCGAGGTCAAAGATTACCGCTTTTGCAATCACGGTCTAATTCTATACCAAGTGCCCCGGCGTTATCTTGACTTTAGGGCGTTTTCCCCTTATACTAATGGTAGTCTCTCTCCTTTCTTCGGGGTCGGGCCAAATTAGCCCGGCCCCATCTATTTCCCTAAAAATTGCAACCCATAGGGGTCGTGAGTTATCCTTAGTGTAAGGTAATGACAGTACTTCCTTTTGTTTTGGGCGTAGTTGGTCTCTCTATAGCTGGCGCGCTTCGCGGCGGGAGTCCAAAGAAAAAGTTAGCTATGCGCGGCAGGCACTTTGAAGAAGGTGTACTTCTGGAGATACGCGTTCCTCGCGGCAACGAGAAGGATCCCTTGGCCGCCGAGCAGATGTTCGCCTCCCTTCATGGGCTCTTGCGTGTCGACCCTCACGAGCAGGAGCATATCTCCTTTGAAATAGCATCCGACGCCTCGGGTATTCATTTTTATGCCTGGTGTCCTCAGCATTTGCAGGAGTTCGTCGCGGGGCAGATTTACGCTCAGTATCCTTCGGCCGAAATTAAACCGGTCGAGCACGATTATATGAACACCGATCTTTCCGGTTTGTCGGTCTGCGGCGCTACCCTTAAACTCCCCAAAGAATCATTTTTCCCGCTGAAGACGTTCCGAGACTTTGAGGTGGACCCCTTAGCCTCGGTTACTGGTTCTATGGGTGAGGTTGGCGAGGGTGAGCGTATTTGGCTGCAAATCCTGGTTCGACCTGTCCCCGACGGTTGGCAGGAGACGGGACACGCGTATGTTGAGGAAGTTAAAACCGGAGTAGCGAAGGCAAAACTCGGAGTTTCGGAATTTGTTCGTGGCGTGGTCGAGGAGATTGGGAGCTTGATACCACACGCCTTTGAGCAGTTTGTTAACCCAGAGCGCCAAGCCGAAAAAATAGCCAAAGCTGGAGGTCCTTCGCGAATTGAGTACCCCCGTCTTTCGGCGGGGCAGGAGCTTGAGCTCAAGATGATAGAGGACAAACTTACGCGTATGGGCTTTGAGGTCGCGATAAGGGTTCTAACCGCGGCGCTTGACGAGGAGAACTGTAACAAGCTCTTGCGTGGCGTTACGGCTTCCTTTAGGCAGTTTTCCTCGGCTAATCTAAACTCTTTTGTAGGAACCGCTCCGGGTGGAAGGATAGGGGATTTTAAGAAGACGGTCACAACCCGCACGTTTCCCGAAGAGAAACCTTACATTTTGGATACCGCCGAGCTGGCTTCTGTATTCCACCTTCCAAACGTTTCGGTTGAGACCCCGGCTATATCCTGGGCTACTTATAAGAAGGGCGAACCGCCCGCAAATCTTCCGACGTCAAATTGCACCTACTTTGCACAAACCACGTTCCGCGAACGATTGGTTAGGTTTGGAATAAAGCGCGACGACCGACGCAAACACATGTATCTTGTCGGCAAGACCGGCACCGGTAAGTCGACCCTCTTTAAAAATATGATTGTGCAGGATATCCAAAACGGTGAAGGCGTTGCCGTTTTGGACCCCCACGGAGATTTGGTTAAGGATCTTCTAGATTTTATTCCCCCAGAGCGTGTCAAAGACGTTGTTTACTTTGATCCCGCGGATGTCGAGCGACCTGTGGGCTTGAACCTTTTGGAGCTCAACGATACCTCCCAGAAAAACCTTCTGGCTTCGGGACTCCTGGACGCGTTTAAGAAGCACTTTATCGATATTTCCTGGGGTCCTCGGTTGGAATACCTTTTAAATAACGCGATTCTTACACTCCTTGAGGTTCCCGGGACTACCCTTTTGGGGATAACGCGGCTTTTGTCCGATAAAAACTACCAGAAATATATCGTACACAAGGTTAAGGACCCGGTGCTTCGTGACTTTTGGGAGACCGAGTATAAGCAGATGATGGGCAACCCGCGCCTCCACACCGAGGCGGTAGCGCCTATTCAAAACAAGGTGGGACGGTTCTTGGCATCCTCGACCATAAGAAATATCGTGGGGCAGCGAACGTCGTCCTTGGATTTGGATGACATCATGAACTCCGGAAAGATTCTTTTGGTTAACCTCTCCAAAGGAAAAATCGGTGAGGACAACGCTAACCTTTTGGGATCGCTTTTGATATCGCGCATTAACTTTACGGCTATGCAGAGGGTACGGTTGCCCGAGGACGAGCGGCGCGATTTCTACGTCTACGCCGATGAGTTTCAGAACTTTGCCTCAGGCTCCTTCGCCTCCATCTTGTCTGAGGCCCGCAAGTACCGTTTAAGTCTCCACCTAACTCACCAGTACGTGGAGCAAATACCGGAGAACATGCAGGATGCGATTTTTGGGAACGTGGGAACCATATTGGTTTTTGCGGTAGGCGCTCCGGACGCGGCGGTTTTGGAGAAGGAGTTTGTGCCGTACTTTACCGCTGAAGATTTGATTTCTTTGGATAAGTTTCATATGTACGTGAAGCTTATGGCCGACGGGATGATCTCCAAACCCTTCTCAGCCGTTTCCTTCCCTCCGCCGGAGGGTCGGACCTATCAGAGCCAGGAGGCGGTTGAGTTCTCGCGAACCTCCTACGGCAGAAACGCTAAAGAGATAGAGGGAAAGATTCGCCGCTGGAGCGAAAGGGAATTTACCAAAGGACTCGCTATAGCCGAGGAGAAAAGGCAAGACGTTATAGAGCCCGGGGAAGCTGGCGGCGAGGTCAAGTGAAATGATAAAGTAAGAAGGTTGGGAGGGAGACGGAATTCTCTTTGGAAAGAAAGGTAGATGAAGCAACTGGGAAAGGACAAAATTCAACTTCTTCGTCAAGCGCTCGTCAGCGCTTCCTCTTCTATTAAACTCGCAAATCAAATCCTAAATGACGTTGAGCGAATGGGCGGAGCTACCGAGCTGCCGGGTTTGGTAGGACGCTACGACGGACGCTTTATGGTGACCGAGGCCGGCAAGAAATATCCCGTACCGGATAATTATTCCGCAAAGACGAAATTGGTTTACAACGACAGACTCAAGATGGTTGAGGGGCCCCGGGGCAGACAGTTTAAGCTGGTGGAGAAGGTTTCCAGAGTGGAGGTAGAAGCTCAGCTTGTTGAAAAAGACGACCAGTTTGAAGCTCTTACCAAAGACGGATCTCATAAGCTTCTGCAATCCGCCGTTAAGTACTGGAGTGGAGCGGAGGGAGACAAGGTCAAGATACGTCTTCCCGAGGGAGAAAAGAACGTCCCGTTCGCCGCGCTCGTGGAGATAGTAGGAAAGACTCCCGGCGGGGCTAAAGAAGAGCCTAAAAAATCCGAAGGTGAGAAGCCTAAGAAAAAAGAGGAGGAAAAGGCGAAAGCTCCCGCGAAGAAAACCAGAACCGAAAAAAAGGCGGCCCCCAAGAAAAAAACGACCACTAAGAAAGCGAGCGCCCCGGCTAAAAAGAAAACCTCAACCAAGGCCAAAGCGGGAAAGGAAAAACCCAAGAAAGAAGAGCCCATCGGCGAGGAAGAGCTACGTTAAAACCTATCCTATAGTGGACAAATCCGCTTTACCGCTGTAAAATTGATACAAATCCCATATCAAAGAAAGGAGGTAAGACCATGCAGACCATTCCTTGGTTTGCGGTACTTTCCCCGAACGAATGTTTCGTCAAAAAAGTACCTGGACGTGGCTGGGGAATTTACCTTAAGGTTGGGGAGCTAGAGTACCTGGTTACCTTTGGTAACCCGGATATCTTCCCGACCATCTTTCCCACCAAACGCCACGCCGACGGCATTCGGCGAAACCTCGCAAACGTTTTCGACTACATACGCGGTCGAGAACGAGTCGAGAACTTGAGCAACGACCCGAAAGCGCTTCCGCTCCTTGAGTGGAGAAGCGTACCAGTGGGTTCCGAGGTCAAGGCGCACGCGTTTGCCGGGAATGTTTGGGGGGTGGTGGCCATCACTGGTGACGGTCCTCACCTTGTTGTCTTTGACGAACTTGACGAGGAAACAGGGCTCAAGACTTTCTCCGCAAGCCGGGAAGAGATCCAGTCCAACGCGGCTTTTCTAAATTGCCTCTTGGACAAAACGGTTGCGGAGGGGACAAGAACCCCACCGTTCCATCAAGGCACCGTTCAGATCGAGCCCGACGTTCCCCGGGAGCTGATCGCGGAAGATTTGGAGGAGCTTTGGTACATCGAGGTTGGGTGGCTCTTGCATCTCAACCGGGGTAACCGCCGCTCTTGTACCTGCTTGTCCTGTCGGAGCGAATACACACGGCGCTTGAACGCGATTCTGGACCGCTACGTGCAAGACTACGGTCACGTGCCGGTCGATATTCAGGTCGCAGCGGACATCGTTGAATCCGGGTGGCGAATCGTCGAGAACCGAAGCAGCAGACGCTAGAGAAGCCGCTTAAGGAGACTATACCCTCAAGCGGCTTTTCCTTTTGGTCTGATATCATTATCGGGGAGTAACGGGAATATGAGTGGACACTCACACTGGGCGACAATAAAAAGGCAAAAGCAAGCGCAAGATGTGAAGCGCGGGAAAATCTTCTCCAAGCTCTCCAAGGCTATATCGGTCGCGGTGCGTCATGGCGGGGAGAACCCCGGGACGAATCCGGCTCTTCGAGCTGCGATAGAAAAGGCGCGAAGCTACAATATGCCCAAGGATAATATCGAGCGAGCAATAGGCGCGGCCTCAGAAGCCCAAGATCTGGTGGAGGGGGTTTACGAAGGGTACGGCCCCTCTGGCGTTGCCTTTATGGTCAAGGTTTTAACCGACAACAAGAATCGAACCCTCGCCGAGATCAGGAAAGTGTTTGACAGCCACGGCGGAAGGTTGGGGGAGGCGGGTTCGGCTGCCTATGTATTTACCGACCCGGAAAAACCGACCTTTACCGTTCCTGTATCGGATTTAGGCAACGCCAAAAAGCTTCTTGCTCTGGCCACCGCACTGGACGAGCACGACGACGTCCAGGAGGTTTATAGCAACTTCGATATACCCGATGAAATTTTGGAAAAGGTGGAAACATGATCGTTCTAGGTATAGATCCCGGAATCGCCCAAATGGGGTGGGGGATTGTGAAAAAAGTAAGGGGTAAGAAGTCAAAAACTGGAGACGGAGTTAAACACGTCAGTCACGGTTCTATAAAAACCTCATCGTCCAAACCCCTCTCCAAGCGCTTACTGGAGATCAAAAGGGGAGTGGGGGAATTGGTTACCGAGCACGGCGTTGAGGAAATAGCAATAGAGAGAATAATCTTTAACGTAAACAAAGCAAGCGCAATAAGCGTCGCGCAATCCTACGGGGTAATACTTCTTCTGGCGGGGGAGAAGGGTCTACCGGTTTCTGAGCACAACGCGCTGGAAGCGAAGCATCGTCTAACCGGTGACGGCAGAGCGGATAAAAAAAGTGTTCAAAAAGAATTAAAGAAACGATTCAAGCTTAAAAAGCATCCAACGCCGGTCCACGCCGCAGACGCTTTGGCTGTTGCCTTGTGCCACATTGAGAAACTCAAATGAATATACGCCAGACCCTCCAAAACAAACGCGTAAGATTTTTTATTGTGGTTGCAATCCTGACGGCGCTTATGGTAGTACTTTCCCTTCCCTCCTGCAGCGACTTGATATATACACTGTTATTGCCTGCCGCGGCAGTTCTTTTGACTTACTTTGCGCTGGGCCGTCTCGGAGGTATTGAGGTTGTTACCCTGTACACACTGCCTGTACTTTTGGCGATAGGGGCATCGCTTAATCAATGGTTTTTTCCAAATTTTAGTTTACTAGTGAAGATCGGAATTTGGGCTTCATTCTTCTCTCTCTACTACGTTCTTCTCTTGGCACTTAACGTGTTTCATGTCGAGCGTTTACGGGGTGAGAAAATCCCATTGGAGAAAGCAGCCGAACCCGCTGTTCTTCTCATCTCGTTTTTGGTTGCGGTTCTTCTTATCACAGTGATTTACAAATTCGCGTTGGGCGTTGGGGCTACCGCAACTCTTATTTTTTTGGTGGGCTTTATCTTGGCGCTCAATGTACTTTGGTTCTTTTCTCCGTCGGATCTTTTTACGAGATCGCATTTCGCGGGTGCGATAGCTGTGGGTTTAGGGGTACTTCAGATATCTTTAACCTTCTCTTTCTTCCCCTTAAAAGCGCACCTTTTGGGGCTTTCTCAGGGAGTGTTCTTTTACTCCATCTTGGGGGTCGTTCGAGCGTACTTTGAGAAACATTTGCGCTACAGGGTGCTTTTGGAATATATACTTTTATCTTTGGGCGTTTTCATTTTTGTTCAATTTCTTTAATTTAAAAGTAAGAGGGTTGAGACATACGCGTGTCAGAGTGGGGGAGTAGAGTGCTAAAGCCTATAATATCTGAATAACCTATAATATACTTACGATAGACTAGAGTGAGAGAGCGCAAATAAATTCGCTCTTATTTTTGCTAATTAAACGGACCGACCAACTCGACAAAATTTTTGGTTTGTGGGTAACTTGGGTGTCCTCTCGCGAGTTGGTGTGAGGGTGGTTGTTTCATCGTTTGGCTGCTTGACAAGTTAGCGCCTTAGACGACCTGCAAATCATGCTTGCCCGTGTTTTTGTCAAAGTTTGACGGGGGTTTTGGGCGCGGGGCGGTTGGGTTCAAAATTTGACGCGCGGGTCCCCCGGTTGAAATTTTTTGAAAAATTTGTCTACATTCCGGCCGCCCGAAGACGAGTATACGCTGCAAACCGGAGGAAATTGAGTACAATCCCGGAACCCCCAAAATTGACATTTAACAGGGGAGTCCTGTAGACTGGTATTAATGTTCGGGAAATATATCTTGTGCGAAGTATTGGGTGACGCTGTTTGGTCACTTCCCTACCCAAAATGACCCTTAAAAACGCCATCGGCAAATACCTTGAATATTTAGAGATAGAAAAAGGTATAAGTAAAAAGACGCTCGCCAACTACAAAAGATATCTAAATAAATTTTTGGAATTCTCCAAGCTCCACTCCCCCACTGCTATAGATCAATCGGTCGTTCGGAAATTCCGACTACATCTTTCCAGAAAGACTTCAGAAGGCGGTGAACCCATCAAGCGGAAAACTCAAAACTATTACCTGATAGCCCTTCGGGGACTTCTCCGATACCTCTCCTTAAAGGAGGGATTGGACGTAATGTCCCCCGACCTTATAGAGCTTGCCAAGGAGGAGGAGAAAAAAGTTAAGGTATTGGATTCCGAGAACCTCGAAAAACTCTTGCAAACTCCCGCCACCAAAACTCCCGCGGGTCGGCGTGATAAGGCGATTTTGGAACTCCTTTTTTCCAGCGGTATGCGGGTTTCGGAGCTAACCTCGCTTAACCGCAAGGATGTGAATCTTAAAACGCGGGAGATTGGAGTTTTAGGCAAAGGCGGGAAGGTCCGCGTTGTTTTCATTTCTGACCGAGCGGCCGAGGCGCTAAAAGATTATCTCGAAACCCGCGAAGACGAGTGGGAGCCTCTTTTTATACGCTATGGAGGTAAAAAGACCGATCTTTCCAAGGAAGGTGAGGATCTGCGTCTTACAAATCGTTCGGTGCAACACCTGGTTAAAAAATACGCCGCTTTGGCTGGTTTGGTAGTGGATCCGACACCTCACACCCTTCGCCACACTTTTGCGACCGAGCTTCTCCAGGCGGGGGCGGATATCAGGGCGGTCCAGGAGATGCTGGGGCATAAGGATATCTCGACAACTCAGATTTATACCCACGTTACCAACCCACGATTGAAGGAGATTCACAGGAAGTACCACAAAGGGAACAAGTAACCGCAAAACTATAAGCCGTCTGCTAAAATAATCTAAACACTAAAGAAAGGAGGTTGCAGATGGGTATCAGGGATTTCTTTACCTTGGTAAACAGTCTGAGTTTTGCGGCTGTGACCGGTCCGGCCCTAATCGCATCGGTTGTGGTTTTCTACCTTTACCGCGTGGATAGGATTCCAGGTTTGAGGGCTTTTCACGTCTTTTTGCTGTTGGCGGTTTTTCGGATTCTTGACGTGTTAACCCTTCTTTGGATTGCCAACGGAGGTTGGGTTGCGGAGGAGACGAACACTATATACCAGCTTCTTGCCGCCTTCGTACCGCATGGGTGGGCGGTAGGCGTGAGTTGGGTTCTGGTCTCCTTGTTATTGGTCTTTGGGTTTTGGGCTCTTTGGAAAGGTAGAATGCCTGAGCGGGTTGTCTTCGCTTTGGCGTCCGCTATCACGTCGGCCCAAATCCTAGGGATCTTGCTAAACCTTACCTTCGGGGTGGGAAGCGGCGTTTGAGGAGCTCTTAGGTGATAATCATCTGGGAGCTTCTTTTGTTAGTATAAAGGGTATGAAGAAGTTCGATATCGTCGTTTTGGGCGGCGGCTCGGGTTTAAACGTCGCCGCTTTTGCTGCTCGGAAGGGTTTGGATGTAGCCGTCATCGAGCCCGGACCCATGGGAGGAACCTGTCTAAACCGCGGCTGTATCCCTTCCAAAATGCTGATTGAGGCGGCCGAGGTCGCCCAGACTATTGCGCGCTCTTCTACTTTTGGGATCGCCTCGGAGATAAAGGACATCAACTTCAAATCTATAATGGAGCGAACCATGGATTTTGTCGACGAGGAGGCGGCGGGGATAGAGGAAGCTATCAAGAAACACCCCCGCTATACCCTATTTAAACACTTCGCGCGCTTCACCGGTCCCAAGACACTTTCGGTCGGTAAGGAGGAGATAGAGGGAGAAAAGATCGTCATCGCCGCAGGCAGCCGTCCTTTCATCCCACCTATAAAAGGGTTAGACAAGGTTCCCTATCACACCTCAGATACCATCTTTCGTCTTAAAGAACAACCAAAGCACGTAATATTTGTCGGCGGCGGTTATATCTCCTGCGAGATGGCGCATTTTTTTGGAAGTCTGGGGTCTAAAGTTACGGTTATCAACAGAAGTCCCGGGCTTTTGAGTCGCGAGGATAAAGAGATATCCCAAACGTTTGTCGACTCCTTCTCCCAAAAATATCAACCCATCTTAAACGCCACAGTTGTGGAGGTTTCGCCCACCGGAGAAGGAATCGGGGTGAAAGCCGAACAGGACGGCAAGACTAATGCGGTAGAGGGAGACCTCTTGTTTATAGCCACTGGACGGGTTCCAAATACAGATTCACTGGGCTGCGAAGAGGCAGGTTATGCGCTTAAAAAAGAAACGGGTTGTGCCAGGGTCAACGAATACATGGAAACTTCGGTTCCCGGTGTTTGGGCGCTCGGGGATATCGTCGGGATAGCTCCCTTCAAGCACGGTGCAAATTACGAGGCAAAACTCGTTATGGCAAACGCCTTTGGGGGCAAAAAACAGGCAGCCGACTACTCAGTTATGCCCCACGCCGTCTTTTCCTCGCCTCAGGTTGCGGGTGTAGGTTTGACCGAGGAGGAGGCCCGCGAGTCGGGTTTGGATTACGTCGTTGGTAGGTACGAGTATATTAAAACTGGTATGGGTAAGGCCTTGGAGGAAAAAGAGGGGTTCGTCAAAATCATTGCCGATAGAAAGCGCAGAACCATCGTGGGCGCCCATATCTTAGGGGTAGACGCGTCCGTTCTGGTGCACGAGCTTATCGTTGCGATTAAAGCGGCAGGGGGAAGCGTTGCGGCAATTCGAGATTCAATTCATATACACCCGGCTCTTCCCGAGGTGGTGCAAAGAGCAGTAAATTCTATCTCTTTTGAGGGTAAAGCTGAAAAGCAGGTCAAGACCTTATCGCAGAGGACGGCGGACTAAAGGATTCAGAAACCAAAAACCCGGCTCAAGTCCGGGTATAGTTTTCGAGGCGCTCTCCTCTCCTCCAGAACCTGTTCTTTAAGGACTATTTCTTCAAAGGCGAAAATCGGGAGCTCGACCTGTCCCCACCGTTGCCCGTCAAATTCAAACGCCGCGTACGAGCTGGTACTCCCCTCCTCTTCTGGAGCAAGAAGTAGAACAACTTTTGCTCCGGCCTCTCCCTCGAGTTCGATGACCTCCTCGTCCAAAAGTACGGCGTCTCGCGCGTCGATGACTACGGCGCCCGAGATTTTGTGATTTTGTAATGCTTTAGGTATCAAAAACTTTAGCTTCATATCGCTTTTAGGAAACTCTACGGGGCAGGAGGGTAAATCCGATCACAGTAGCACAATGACGTATGTAAGTCAAGGTTTTTCAGGTTCGTTGTGGCTAGCTACTTGTTCCTCCGACGGTGCGTCGGAGCACAAGAGTGGGTCGAAAGCTTAATTTTCGCTTCCACTATTGACAAGTAGGTATAGGGGGTACTAGTATTGGGTTTGTGAAGGCGCCTAAAGACCGCATTAAACATAGGCTAAAAATTATCAAAGGCCAGATAAGCGGGCTTGAGAAGATGGTCGAGGAAGACCGCTACTGTATCGACATTATTACTCTCTCCCTCTCCATAGAACGCGCTCTAAAGGAACTCGATCAGCTTGTTTTGGAGCATCACCTTAAAAACTGCGCGGTTGCAGATATGAAAGCGGGAAGGGTAAACAAAGTTTCCCAAGAATTGACGGATATATTCTCAATAGCCAGAAAATGAGCGATTGCTGCGGGGATTCTTCTAAAACCAAAGTAAGAAAGGACGGGAGCGGGAAAACGGGTAGAGTGGTCATTGTCATTTTAGGGGGATTGACGCTTTTGATCTTAGGCCTCGGGGCTTTTTTGATTTCCAAGACGGGCTCCCCTACCCTCGGCCTCTCCGACAATGCTCAAGCGGACGTTGAGTCGGGGGATTATGATTGGGGGGATATAGGTATCGGCGATGGAGTTGTAGAGCACGAGTTTGTTATAGAAAACAAAGGTACGTCCCCTCTCAAACTCACCAACGTGAGGACCTCCTGCAGCTGCACGACGGCGCAAATTACCATCAAGGGTACATCGAGCCCGTATTTTGGAATGCACACCACCTCGAGCTGGATTGGGGAGGTCAACCCCGACGAAGGAGCTACTTTGAGCGTGGTTTTTGATCCCGCATACCACGGTCCGGACGCTTTAGGTCCTATCGAGCGCTTGGTTGCTGTTGAAACCAACGATTCCACTCAACCGGTTTTGGAGTTTAAGCTTACTGGTAATGTGGTCGAATAAGAGGTTTAAACGTTTTTGGAAAATCTCCGTTCCCCTTTATCTGGTAGTTCTTTTGGTTTTGAACGGTTTTTTGTTGGGTTTGGCTTCGTCTTTAGCGTTTCGTTCCATCCCTCAAACTTCAAATCCGGAGGTTTCAAGCGAGCTCCTCGAGGAGCTCAAGAGGAAAGTCCTCCCTTCAGGAGGTTACGAGACCCAACTTACCTGGGGGGATATTGGCAAGAAGCTGGTCGAGGTTGGAGCTATAGACGAGGAGGGTTTTAAAGAACTTTTCAAATCCCCTGCCGAAGGGTCGCAGGAGCTCGACATCTTGAAAGGCAACTCCTCAAAACCTATCTCCATCAACGAGAATAATTCTCATTTTGTCCTGAACGCCCTCTGGGCTTTTGGGTTGACACAAAAGAGTAAAGTGTTGGACGAAGGACCCATGAAAAATGGCGAGTATGATCTTGGAAACTTTGCCTCGACCGCAGGGTGGACCCTGGGCGTGAAGGACGCTCTCGAACTTTATAGTAGCTACAGTTTTGTACAGCTCAACGATTTTCAACAGGACTTGGTCGAAAAAATAGCCGAGGGGGTTTATAGACCTTGCTGCGGAAACCACACCGCATTTCCCGACTGCAACCACGGTATGGCCGCGCTGGCTCTTATTGAGTTGGAGGTCGCCGCCGGAATTCCCGAGGAGCAGATCTACAAAGATCTTCTAGCCTTTAACTCCTTTTGGTTCTCGGATACCTACCTAAAAATGGCTGCGTATTTTGACGAGCAGGGTACGGATTGGGCAGATGTCGATCCCAAGGTCGCTCTATCTGCGGATTACTCATCAGCCGAGGGAGCTCAGCGTGTGGCTTCCGAGGTTGCGGGCGTCCCGGGTTTTGAGGGCGGAGGCGGAAGCTGCGGGATTTAGAAAATGGACGCCATAGTTTATGCCTCTTTAGCCAGTGCTTTCTTTGCCGGGATGATTGCGCTCTTCGCTCCCTGTTGCGTAACCTACCTTCTCCCCTCTTATTTGGGTAATGTTTTTCGGGAGCGAAGTAAAGTTTTTTTGGCCACCGCTATATTTTCTCTCGGGATATTTGTGGTAATGTTGCCCGCGGTTCTTGGAGTTGCCGCTCTTTCCAATTTTATCTTTCGTTACCACGACCAGATATATCTGGTGGGCGGAGCGTTGATGATAATGGTTGGGATTTTGTCTTTTTTGGGGATAAAGCTCCCTATGCCACGCGTCAAAAGTCCCCAAATGGGAGAAAAGCCAGACGTTATTTCACTTTTTCTTTTGGGTGTCGCCTCTGGCGTGACGAGCGCCTGTTGCGCACCGGTTTTGGCGGGAGTTTTGACGCTGAGCTTTATTGCACCCTCCTTTTGGATGGCGATATTGGTTGGAGCTTTTTACGTTATGGGAATGGTTTTCCCCTTATATATCGCCTCGTATTTCCTGGAGCGAAGGCGAGTGTTGAAGGGTGAGATTCTCAAGAGACATCTCGGCGAGGTGCGCGTGTTTGGACGGGAATTTGTTATTCTCTCCGGGAACCTTGTCTCCTCCCTTATTTTTATTCTAATGGGTTTTTTGGTCTTGTGGCTTACCCTGACGACCGACTTTTCCATGGCGGCGGGGGCGAAATTCATTCAAGATACGGTTTTCAAGCTCCAAAACTTCTTTGAAGGGATCCCTTTTGCTAATTTGATATTTGCCTTAACTGCTACAGTGATATTTGGGTATTTGTTGGTTACCGGGCTCAAAAAAGATGAAGGAAAAAACTCAAAGCAAGATTAATATTCCTAAGGGGACGAAGTGCGAACTTTGCGGGATGCTGGCGGTTGAGGCCATCCGCGACGCCCAAGGCGTGACACACTTCTATTGCGAGCACCATGTTCCAGTGATCAGAGATCAGAGATCAGAAACCAGTGAACAGGAGCATGCCGAGCATGGGAAAATGAAGCGTGGGGACCACGATTTGGGCAAACACGCAGGCCATACGCCCAATATGTTTCGAGACAGGTTTCTCGTTTCCCTTATCTTAACCGTACCAGTCCTGCTCTACTCTCCCCTCGTTTCCAGAGTTTTGGGGTTTCAGGCGCCGGAGTTTCCGGGTTCCTACCTCATCTCCCCGGCTCTGTCGACGGTTATTTTTGCCTACGGCGGGTTTGTTTTCCTCAAAGGCGCCTGGCGCGAGCTCAAAAGCGGGTTGCCGGGGATGATGACCCTCATAAGCTTGGCTATAACCGTCGCCTTCTTGTACAGCATAGCGACTCTCTTTTACCCTTTAGGAGATCCCCTCTTTTGGGAGCTGACCTCTCTTATCACTATTATGCTTCTCGGGCACTGGATTGAGATGCGCTCCGTTTCCTCGGCCTCCGGAGCCCTCAAGGAGCTTGCCAAGCTTCTCCCCGATACTGCCGAGCTTATGGTTGGCGAGTCTTCTACCAAAACGGTTTCGATTGAGGAGCTGTCGATGGGCGATCTGGTATTGGTTCGTCCGGGGGCTAAGATTCCGGCGGACGGGGTGATAGTCGACGGGAAAACGTCGGTGAATGAGGCCATGGTCACGGGGGAATCCCTTCCGGTTGCAAAGAAGAAGGGTTCCAAGGTCATCGCAGGTACGGTCAACGGGACCGGAGCTCTCAAGGTTAAGGTGGAAAGGATTGGTGAGGGGACCGCGCTTGCCGGGATTATGAGATTGGTCGCCGAAGCGCAGGCTTCTCGGTCCCGCATACAGGATTTGGCCGATCGAGCCGCCTATTATTTGACCTTGGTCGCCATTGGGGTTGGCACCCTAACGCTTTTGGTCTGGTTTTTCCTGATAGATAGGGAGTTTGCTTTTTCGCTGCAGAGAACGGTCGCGGTTTTGGTCATCACCTGTCCCCACGCCTTAGGTTTGGCTATCCCCCTTGTAACATCCATATCGACCACACTTTCCGCGCGAAGCGGTCTTTTGATTAGAGAAAAGTTGGCGCTTGAGATGGCTCGGAATATCGATACCGTTCTTTTTGATAAAACCGGAACCTTGACGACGGGAGAGCTTGGGGTAACCGATATTTTTACCACTCGCGGGTGGGACGAAAAGAAAGCACTGCGGTGGGACGCGTCTTTGGAGAAAATATCGGAACACGCTATAGCGCGCGGTATATCCAAAGAGGCGGCGGATAGAGGGATTAAGCTTCTTAAGGTCGAGAGTGCGGAAGCGCTCCCGGGGCGCGGAATTAGCGGCAAGATACAGGGCAAACATGTCTACACCGGGGGTCCGGCACTGCTTGAGGAGCTCGGTATACCCGTGCCCAAGGAGCTTTCCTCCGCGGTTTCTAAGATGCAAAAGGAGGGAAAGACGGTGGTCTACCTAATTGTTTCTAAGAAGGTGGTTGCGGCCTTTGGCATCGCAGATAAAATTCGTCCTGAATCCGTCCACGCTATAGCTCGGCTTCATGAGATGGGAGTTCGCGTTGCCATGATAACCGGGGATTCTGAATCGGTTGCCTCTTGGGTGGCGCGCGAACTAAAGATAGATGAGTTCTTTGCTCAAGTGTTGCCTCAGGATAAGGAAAAGATGGTTAGGAGGCTGCAGGAGGACGGGAGCCGTGTAGCCATGGTCGGGGATGGGATAAACGACGCGCCCGCCTTAACCTCCGCCGATGTAGGAATAGCGATTGGTGCGGGAACCGATGTGGCCGTCGAGTCCGCAGGAATAGTTCTTATAAAAAACGACCCGCGCGACGTTGTCAAAATCATTAAACTGGCGCGCGCGAATTACCGAAAGATGGTAGAAAACTTGGCTTGGGCTACCGGTTATAACGTCTTTGCTATTCCCGCGGCCGCCGGTGTCTTTTTGCCGCTTGGGGTTGTACTCTCCCCCGCAGTAGCGGCGATTTTGATGTCCGCCTCAACCGTTATTGTTGCGGCCAACGCTCAGGCCTTGAGGCGTCTTGAACTTTGAGGCAAATGGAGAAATCAGATAAGCAAGAATCAAACGGGACAAGCACTGAGAAGGAGGATTTAACTATTCCGCCCGGTCAAAGGTGTGAGCTTTGCACTATGTCCGCCGAGGTTGCAGTCAGGGATTCTGCAGGGACTATTCATTACTTTTGCTCCCATCACAAGACAGAATTTAGGTAAGGGAAATGGCGAGCTGCTTATTTCTTAGGTTTCGACTGATTCTTCCTCCCGCTGGGTTTTGCTTTTGACTTTGGTTTTTCTTTAGGTTTTTCTTGTACCTCTTCGCTCTCCAAAAACTCAATTCCCGAAACGCTGTCCCCTACCCCAAGGCGCATTAGGTAAACCCCCTGAGTCGCTCGTCCCAATATAGGAACCTGTTTGAGGGGTACCCTTATGACCTGCGCCTTCTCCGATATCAGAAGGAGGTCGTGCTTTCCGGTCCCCACAACCGCCGCCGAAACCAAGTCTCCGGTCTTCTTGGTTACTTTTGCCGTGAAGATACCGGTGCCTCCTCTGTTTTGGGTTTTGTACTCGCCGAGGCGGGTTCTTTTGCCAAGACCCCGCTCCGAGATGGTCAAAAGGTGTCCCTTCTCGTCACCTATCACCTCGGTCGCAATGACGTAATCGTCCTTGCCCAGCTTTATCCCTCGTACCCCGCGCGCCGAACGTCCCATGGATCTGACCTGTTTTTCGGGAAATCTGATAGATTTTCCTTTTCTGGTGACCAGGATCACCTCATCCCGTCCGGTGGTGGGTTTGACCCAAACCAAACCCTCTTTGGGTTTTAGCCTTATCGCCATGATTCCGGTTCGGCGGATGTTTTGAAACTGGTCTATAGCGGTCTTTTTGACAGTTCCTTGATCGGTAGCCATTAAAAGGTAAGCCGGGTGCTCTTCCTTTTTCTTAGGAAGTGGGAGCATTACGACAACCTTCTCCTCCGGCTCGAGATTTAATAGGTTTACTATCGCAGTGCCCTTAGCCTGGCGGGAGGCTTCGGGAACCTCGTAGGCCCTTTGTTTATAGACGCGCCCTTTGTTTGTAAAGAAGAGTATTTCGTCGTGGGTTGAGGCAGAAAGGATTTGGGAGATATAATCCTCATCCTTTGTTTTCATCCCCACAACTCCCTTCCCCCCACGTTGCTGTCTTTTGTAAGTGGTTTCCCTAAGCCGCTTGATATACCCTCCATCGGTCAGGGTTACGAAAACGCTCTCTTCCGGCACCAGCTCCTCCTCCTTAAATTCTCCCACCGCTTGTTTGAATACCTTTGTACGCCTCTCGTCGCCGTAGGTTTCTTTGATTTCCTCAAATTCCCTGTCCATCTCCTCGTAGACGTTTTTGGGCGCCGAAAGAAGGGTTTCCAAGCGCTCTATCTCCTCCAAAATGTCCTTTAGCTCCTGCTCGATCTTCTCACGCTCTAGCGCCGACAATCTCTTAAGGGGCATGTCCAGAATGGCTTGGGCTTGAATTTCCGTAAGAGTGAACTTTTTAACCAGGTTTGCACGCGCGTCCTCTGTATCTTTCGACTTTTTGATGGTTGCGATAACCTCGTCTAAATGGTCAAGGGCAATCTTCAAACCCTGCAGTATGTGCTCCCTTTCTTTCGCCTTACCGAGTAAGAATTTTGTTCGCCGAACAATGATTATGTAACGGTGTTTCAAAAACTCCTCCAAGATCCCTTTAAGCGTCAGGACTTGGGGTTGTCCATGTACAAGTGCCACCATATTGGCGTGGAAGATGGTTTGCAGGTCCGTGTGCTTGTAGAGATAATTCAAGACCGCCTGCGGTCTCGCATCGCGTTTGAGTTCAATAACCACGCGAACACCTTCCCTGTCGGATTCGTCGCGAAGAGCCGCGATACCCTTGACCTTATCCTTTCTAACAAGCTCCGCCATCTTGGAGAGGAGGTTTGCTTTGTTGACTTGATAGGGAAGCTCGGTCGCGATAATCTTTGTCTTCCCGTCCTCTTCTACTATTTCCGCTTTTGCTCGAATAGCGACACTGCCCTTACCGGTAGCGTAGGTGTGGGCTATCTCTTCCTGTCCGTAGATTTGGGCTCCCGTGGGGAAATCAGGGCCGGTGATGAACTCCAGAAGGTCGTCGACCGCCAGGCTGTAGGAGACCTCCGGGTTATCGGTTTCCCCTTCTATCTTGGCGGTTTTTATCATCGCACCAAGTGCATCCATAAGCTCAGCAAGGTTATGGGGTGGTATGTTTGTGGCCATCCCGACTGCGATGCCGGAGGAGCCGCTTAAAAGAAGGTTTGGTATCGAGGAGGGTAGGACTCCGGGTTCCGTGGTTGTAGCGTCGTAGTTTTGGGAAAAATCGACGGTATCGCGGTCTATATCGGCCAAAAGCTCCTCGGAGATAGGGGCCAAGCGGCACTCGGTGTATCGCATAGCGGCCGGAGGGTCCCCGTCGAGCGAGCCGAAGTTTCCTTGTCCGTCTACCAGGGGGTAGCGTACCGAGAAGGGCTGTCCCATGCGAACCAGAGCGTCGTAGATTGACATATCACTGTGTGGGTGATATTTCTTCATGACCTCGCCGACGACCGCGGCACACTTGGAGTATTTGGAGGTCGGTCCCATACCCTGCTCCCGCATAGCGTAGATTATCCGGCGTTGAACAGGTTTTAAACCGTCACGAGCGTCCGGAAGCGCGCGGGCGACAATAACGCTCATAGCGTAGTCCAGGTACGCCTTTTCCATCTCCGAAGTAACGGGAACTTCTAGAATCCGCTCTTCTCTTTCGGGTAAATCCTTTTCGCTTTTCTCTAACTTTTCGGCCATAGGATGCTCAAGTTAACGGTTAATTTGACGGTCGCCTCAGGCGATCTAGAAATTTCGCTAACACTACAGTTTAACAAATTTTTTACTGGAGTGGAAGAGTCTAGGAGCGTCATTTTTCGGCCTTGTCGCCGCAGATTTTTTGGGCCTCGGCTTTAACTTTAACGCGTTTGCTCTTGGGAATGAGTGTCAGGTTTTTAAGAAGCTCCTTACAAGTTACGATATCCTCTTCAAGAAGGGTTTGTTTGTCGCTTTGACTTAAGGTTTCAAGTGCCGTCACCGGGTAAAGCCCGGTTTTCTCAACAAGATACCTCAAGCTGAAATTTTGCGGATAATCCCAGCTTATAACCTTGATTCCTACGCAGCTTGAGTAACGCCTTGCCTCCCGTGTTACGCGGGTGTTTGTCACGAGCCACCCCTCCTCAAACCCGTCGGCTTGCGATATGTCCAAGAATCTGCCGTATACATACAGTGCAACTTTTGTGTCCGTTTTGAGACCCGTTCTATTGTGGAATTTGGCCTCTACCATGTAGCGCTTACCTCCTTTTTGTGCCACGATATCGACCTCGTGATCAACGCAGCGGCCTTGCACGGTTTCCCCAACCTTAACTTTAAATCCTTCTTCAGCAAGAATTTTGGCAAAGAATTTTTCAAATGGGTAACCGGAGGGACCCAGACTCATGACCGCTCTTTTTAGGTTATATTTGGAAGCTAGGTGCACGCCGCGACTCCTCAAATGCTCGAATACGTGCTTGTAAATTTCATGGGTGGTTATCCCGTCGTAGAGCTCCTTTTCCAATATCTTTATAACGTCGTCCGCGACTCCTTTTTGGACTCCGACCCGTTTAAGTGATGCTCTTACCTTCTCCTCGGAAAAAGGCTCGTATTCACCGGAGGCTTTTTTGACTTGGACGCTTTTTGAAGCGGTCTTGGACACGTTAGATATTCTACCAGTTAACCGGGGCCTCCAACGTGAGATCGGGAACCCTTTCTACCTTTTGTACATCGCGGACAATATCTCCCCGCTTGGCTTTAAAGTAAGCGGCAACTCCGATCATCGCGGCGTTGTCGGTTAAAAGAGAGTTGCTAAAGGGGATATGAAGTGGAATTTTGAAGCGTTCGGCAAGTCTTTTAACCTCGGTCTGTAATCGCCGGTTGTTTATTACTCCCCCGCCTATAAGTAGCATCTTGGGCTTGTATTTGAGAACGGCGCGTCGCAGTTTATCAACCAGATGGGCGACCGCGGCCGCTTGAAAGGAAGCCGCAAAGTCCGTCTTTTTCGCCCTGGTCAATTTACCCAGTTTTTGCGCCTCATAAAGGCACGCGGTCTTTAGCCCCGAGTAGGAGAAGTTTAGGTCTCCGGATTGCTTAAGAGGTACGGGAAATTTAAAGGCTTTACTGTCCCCTTTTTGGGCAAGTCGTGATAGCTGTGGACCTCCGGGGTAAGGGAGGTCGAGAATTCTCGCCACCTTGTCGAACGCCTCCCCGGCCGCGTCGTCCAAGGTTTGCCCCACAAGTTCGTAGTCTCCGAAATCCCGTACCAAGACAAGCTCGGTGTGCCCTCCGGAGACCAGGAGTCCAAGCGCCGGAAATTGAGGATTGTCCACTCCAAAGTTCCCGTCCTCGTCTTTGGCGAAGGGCGACAGAAGGTGCCCTTCCATATGATCTACCGCTATGAGGGGCTTCTTATGCTCTTTGGCGAGTTCCTTGGCTTTGGCGACCCCTACCTCCAAGGCGACCGCCAGACCGGGACCGACGGTCACGGCGACCGCGTCGATTTCCTCTATATCCAACCCGGCCTTGCCCAGTGCATCCTTGAGCGTGGGGTCGATGAGCTTTTTGTGCTCTCGACGCGCCGTGGTCGGGTCGACCCCTCCGAAGAGCGCGTGGAGTTTGGCCTGCGATGCTATCGCGTTGGAGAGGATCCTAGCTTCGTGGGTTACGGCGACTGCGGTTTCGTCACAGGAAGTATCTATGCTTAAGATCTTCGTTACCTTAGGAGATTTCTTCATACTCTATCTCCCTCGCGTTTTTCCTTTTGTGCCGAAATACCACTCGAACGCAATTGACGTCCCCCATCTTACAGATTTGATCGATCAATTTGGGCGCTTTCTGCGCCCATTCAATAACCAGGATATTAGGCGGCTCGACCAGATCGACGATTTTTAGTTTTTCGATTTCGGCCTCGTCACTGGTTCGCCAAAGGTCCACGTGGAAAAGCTTCCCCTTATTTGCGTTCAGGTTGAAAAAGTATTCACGGACTAGGATATACCCCGGCGAACGCACAGGTCGCGGCACCTCCAAAATCTCCTCCATACCCTTGGTGAAGGTGGTCTTGCCGGTTCCCAATTCGCCCTCGAGAGCCAAAACCAACGGCTTTTCCTTTAAATCAAAAGAGTACTTACCGACCAGCTTTTCGGCGAGTCTCCAGGTTTGCTGTATGGAGTGGGATACAATCTTGGTCGACATGCCCGGGGGCTACTTGCTCGTCAGTTTTCTGTAGGTTTCGGCGTCTTGCTTTTTGAGTTCTCCGCTTTTTTCCATTTCGTCAATCCTCTCCTTGGTAAGATTTCGGTTGACGATATCCAAGGTTATAAGCTTCTCCCGTAGTCTATTCATCTCGGTCTTTAACTTGCCCTCTCCCTTGACCAATCCAGAGATTCGCTTGACGTCTTCCAGAAGTCCTTTGGTGTAGTCGTCGAGAATCTTCTTGACGCGCGTGGCGCTTCGGTTCTGGGCTACGGCGAAAAGCAGAGATAGGATTGTCGCCGCTCCGAAAAATATTGTGAAGTAGTTTTGAGTCGGCATTTTCCCTATGAGTTTCGCACGAAAACCGTCCTCCAATCAAGCGCGGTATGCTACCTTAAAAGTTAATGGAGAGCCTAACCTTAAAAGACAAAAAAGAGATTCCGATCCTGGGTTTTGGTACCTGGCCTCTTCGCGGTTCTTTATGCACCAAAGCGCTTCGCACCGCGCTCGAGGTCGGCTACCGCCATATCGATACCGCCGACTACTACAGGAATCACAGGGACATAGCCAAAGCTCTTGAGGGAAGCGGCGTCCCCCGGGAGGAGCTTTTCATAGTCACCAAGCTCATGCCTCCCCGACTCGGGAGAGAAGACGTTTTAGCGGCTGGGAAAAGGTTTCTGGAGGAGCTCGGAACCGAGTATCTCGACCTACTTCTCATCCACTGGCCCACCGCTTCCGTCCCGCTTGAGGAGACTCTTGGGGCGATGCACGAGCTTATGGAGGCCGGAGTTACCAAGTCACTGGGCGTTTCTAACTTCACGATTGAGGACACGCGCAAGGCGCTGGAGACCGGATTTGAGGTGGTCAACAACCAAGTAGAGTTTCACCCGCGCTTGAAGCCCGCGGATTTAAGGGAGTTTTGCGAGCAAAATGATGTGGTCGTGACCGCCTACTCCCCCTTGGATAAGGGGCGCTCCCTCGAGCTTTCTCTTGTTAAAGAGCTTTCCGAAAAGTACCAAAAACCGGCTTCGCAGGTGGTCTTAAATTGGGTTATGCAAAAGGGTATGGTCGCGATTCCCGCCTCCTCCAACCCCGAGCATATAGAGGAGAATTTTGACTCGCTTGAGTGGAAGCTAGAGGAGGAGGATATAGCGCGGGTAGACGCTATTTAGCCTTGGGCCAGATCCTTGCCGCCTTGGGGTAAAGCTTGGTCAGGGAGTGGTCGTCGCACTCGTGCATCCTCGCCGGGCAGACCTCGCGTCCGTATTGGATTATCCGGTAGGTAAAGTCGAACCAATCCTTTCGTGGTAAAAGCTTCATGAGATCCTGCTCGATTTTTTTGGGGTCGGAGCTATCGGTTAGGTCAAACTTAAGGGCAAAACGCCTAACATGCGTGTCGACCGCTATCCCCTCGACCTTCCCGTAGGCGTTGCCCAGGATAATATTGGCGGTTTTTCGCGCGACGCCGGGGAGCTTGAGGAGTTCCTCCATGGTGTCGGGGACCTTGCCTTGGTGCTTCTCTTTGATGAGTTTTGCGCTCGCGAGGATGTTTTTGGCTTTGTTTTTGTAAAAACCGGTCGGCTTTATATCCTGCTCAAACTCTTTTTGGTTCGCCTTCACGTAATCCTCCAGTGTTTTGTACTTCTTAAAGAGGGTACTGGTTACCTCGTTGATCTTTTTGTCCGTGCATTGGGCAGATAAGACCACGGCGATCAAGAGTTCAAAGTTATTTCTGTACTTGAGGGCAATTCTGGCGTTGGGATAGAGCTCTTTAAGCCTATCGTTAATCGCGAGCGCGCGTTTTTTCCGTTCCTCAAGTTTGCCCATATTGGTTAGTTCAAGTATGTCACATGGGGTACAATTATGTTCGATATGGGTCAAGCCGTGGCCAGGACAAAGGTTATCCTGTGTCTCATAGAAAAAGGCGGAAAATTTCTTCTTATTCGGAGAAAACTCCCCTCTTTTGGCGTCGAGTGGGCCTTCCCCGGCGGGGTTATGGACGAGGGCGAGACCGAAGCCAAGTGCGCGCTTCGCGAAGCTCAGGAAGAGGTCAAGCTGGATGTGGAGGTCAAGGAGAAACTATTGGAGCGAAAGCACCCCAATACCTTTGTGAACGTCTCCTACTTTCACTGCACCCCCAAGGGAAGCGCAGTTGCCAAGGTTGGGCAAGACCACGAGATAGCCGAGGTCGAGTGGGTACCCGCCTCCGAGGTTCTCGGACGCTTTACCTCCGACGTTCACCCCACGATTGAGAAATTCATCCTCTCCAAAGCCAAGGGAAAGTAAGGGCTAGCTCAACTTCTCGACCCGTACCCCGATCAAGCGAATCAACTTACCCTTTGGGTTCTCGCGCTTATCAAGAAACGGTAGCAAAAGCTTCATCGCCTCCTGCTCCAAAGTCGCCAAGGAGGAGGCGGGTTTTTCGAGCGTCCGGCTTCTGGTGCGGGTTTCAAAACCCGAGAGCCTAACCGTCACGGTCACGGTTCTGAAGTTTCTGAACTCGCTATCGTGGAACCGGCGTATAACGTCACGGGATAATGATTTAAGGCGTGAGAATATAACTCCGGGGTCCTTGGTGTCCTCCGCGAAGGTTTCCTGCTCCCCTATTGACTTGGCTTTGGGTTTAACCTCTAGAACAGGCGAGGAATCTCGACCGCGGGATTTTTCAAAGATATCAACGCCCCATTTGCCAAAAAGCTCCGCCAGTTCTTGCTTTGTAACCTTCCTCAACTCCCCTATTGTTGAGATATCCATCGCCTTGAGCTTCGCCGCAGTTTTGGGGCCAACACCGGGTATTTTGCTGACCGACAGTGGAGAAAGAACGTCCTCTACCTGGCTTTCTTTGACTAAGGTTAACCCATCGGGTTTCTTGAGATCGGAGGCGATTTTGGCGACCAACTTGTTTGGTCCCACACCTATGGAGGCGGTTAGCTTCTCCTTTTCTTTTATCTCGCGCTTTATCTTTTCGCAAAGTTTAAGAGCCTTTTTGTAGGAGCCGCAAAAGCTCAAGTCGAAGTAGGCCTCGTCGACCGAGACCTGCTCTGCCTTGGGAACCAGGCGGCGAACCACTTCCATAACCTTTCTTGATACCTCAACGTACCGCTTCATATTGACGGGGAGGAACACCACTTCCGGCTCACCCTTCTTTTTTGCCTTTTGGGAAAGCTTCCAAGCGTGGGATATCGGGGTCGCGGAGTAGATGCCATACTTTCGGGCCTTATAGTTGGCGGTCGAGACCACTCCTCGCCCCCTCCCACCCTTGGGGTCGGCTCCGACCGCAATCGGTAGCCCCGCAAACTGCGGGTTATCCCGCTCTTCAATTGCGGCGAAAAACGCATCCATATCCAAATGTCCAATGATTCTCATTTTGCTGCTGCCCTTATAAATGCGGTGAATATCGGATGTGGCGAGAGGGGGCGGGATTTGAACTCCGGATGAAACTGAACTCCTAGGAAGAAGGGTGAAGCCAAAAGGAACGTCAAAAAGATCGCGGCCGCACTGAGCAGGCGCCGGGCCGGCTCCAAAATCTTCCAGCGTCGAACAAGAAGGATGGCTCCTGCTATCGCCAGAAAATTCATCACGGCGAAATTAAATAGGTCCGGGGCACCCGCCAAAAGCCCTTGACCCCGAAAGAGAGCTAAAATCGCGGGTTGGGCAAAAAGTTCGGACGGTAAAAGAAACACCCTCAACAGCCGCTCCACCCGGGTTGGGTCAAAAAAGATGTAAAGCCCCGCTATTACGAGAACAAAAAGAGCAAAAAGCAGCGCCACGCCTTGCAAAACCATCCGCCGCCGGGCCGGTTCCAGGAGCAAAGATCCAAGCGCAACCACTAGGAGAA
>CAYGCK010000004.1:51786-52077 GCA_964348395.1 uncultured Candidatus Saccharibacteria bacterium
AAAGTTGGGAAAGGAGCGGTACGGCGGCGATGGTGAAGGGCCAGGCGCCTAAGCGAATGGTACCGCCGTATTGTTTCTTTTTAAGATACGTCTTCTGGCTTGGCATAACGTGTATGACCGGGTGCGGGGTTTTGGGGTTGGCTTCGGTGGTGTTGGCTCGTTTGAGCCCCAAGACGTTTCTTGCAAACTCTATCGCCGCCATCTGCATCCCAAAGCACAAACCCAGATAAGGGAGCTTGTTTTCACGCGCAAAGCGTATAGCGCGTATCTTCCCCTCCGTCCCGCGGCTCC
>CAYGCK010000005.1:0-23868 GCA_964348395.1 uncultured Candidatus Saccharibacteria bacterium
CGGTGTTGATGTCTCCTCCTGCAATGAGTCCGGCTTGGATAGCATCGTCCGCCGGACCTCCTCCTGCGAGCTGTTTGGAGATTCTGATATCGTCTCTGGCGATAAACGTGAGGGTAGAGGTTGAGGGAACTCGAATCTCCCCTCCGATGGTTAGGTTTCCTTCGATGAAGATGAGGGCGTTGACCCCCACGGGGACGTTGTAGACACCGTTGATACTTGCGGATTGGGTTATCCGATAAACCCTATTATTCTGAAGAGTTCCGCCGGGCGGCACTGTCGCGCGGGTGATGGGGTTTTTGCCAAAGCGGCTCAAAAGAGTATCGTAGTCGGGTGCGGTGACGCCGCTGTTGTTGGCGGGATTCAAATCCCCCTCGGGGTAAAGAGGGCATATCCACCCTTCCCCACTTCTAACGCTTCCCCCAATGGTTGAGCGCGCCGAGATAATGTATTCACCGTTAAACTCCCCGTCGGGAACGTTCCTCGCAAAGTTCACGGAAGCGTTTGAATGGATATCCCCACCTTGAACTTTAACCCACGGGTCGGCCGGCGTGGTAAAGGAGGGGGTAGAGGCGAAATCTGCCCAACAGGACGCACTTTTCCACTCGACCACCCGCCAGTAGTAGGTGGTCCCAGGAGAGAGAACCGCTTCGGTGTTGTAGACCTCAAGATCCTTATCAAGGTTGTCTTCTTTAATAAGACATCCCGTAGGACATCCGTTTTCAACCTCACTCTGACTCTCGTCCAAGCGGAGAAGCTGTTTATCACCGCCTGATCCGCTGGTCCAGTTGAGCTGGGCTGAAGTCGACGAAAGATTGGTAACCGAGGGGTTAGTCGGGGCGGTCGCCGAGCACGGCGAGGTGCAGGTTCGAAGGTTTGCGGAAGGAACAATCTGAGCCCCAACCCCCGGTCCTTGGAAGCGTAAGCGAGCTACCGCCTGACCTCCGTTCTCGTAGAACCAAACCCTAATCCCGTACCAACCGGCGTTGATGTTTCTCCACGAGCCCCAGCGAGTGCGGGCGGCGTGGTCCGACCAGTCGGTGAAGACCCTAGTCCAGCTCCCCGGGGTAAACTCGAGGTCAATAGCAAAGCCGTCGTCGGAGGTCGCCCCAAAGCGCCAATTGCCTGACGAGGGAAGATTGATATATCCGGTCCAGTTAGCCGAGAAGTTGTCGGGGCAGAGGTTTGAGTCGGGAGCTCCATTACCCCAATCAAAGTTGACCCGGGAGTCGTTTCGCTCCAAATAGAGCCCCCCGTCGAAGCGATTACCGCCGACCGGGTTGTCTCGATAGTAATGACCAAACAAGCCGTTTGCCTGGGTGCAGCTTCCCGGGCTTATCTGGGATTTGGAACTCCAGTTGCAGGATGGACCGGGACCGCCGTTATCGTCATCATCGTCGCCAGAACACCAGGAGCATTTTGCGCCAGAAACAGAACAAAAGCCTCCCGCAGGTCTAATGCAGTACGGCCACGCCCAAATACAGCCTTGTTTTTCACACTCCCAACTGGGACAACCGCTACCTTTGCAGCACATAGTTCCTCCGTTGCACGAGTACCAACCGCCGGGACAACTGCAGGCGGCATAAGTGGGAGATACAATTCTTACGGGGTTTACTATATAAACTGCCAACAATAAGCCCACCATCAAGAGAAAGATTGGCAGAATTGTTCTCGCGTCAAGCTTACTGAGCATCCAGTTTGATCAAAATACACTCTTCTCCTATGGAACTACATCTCGAATCCATACAATAAGAAACTATCCGATCCCCAACTTCAACCCACTTAAAAAGGTCTTCTCCTTCCGCTAAAACCTCTAAATCATCCGCTCCTAGAATCACCGTATTATCAATCGGGCAGTTGGAAGAAGCAACTTTTTGCTCGATTTCAAAACCACTGTCGGTTGGAAACTCCATTTCAATAGTAAAAGATTTCTGGGAAGTATTAATTCCACCGATGAAGGCTGTAAAGTATTCGTTCTCGAAACCCTCCTGCTTGAGTTTGGCCATCTGACCGTCAAAATCTATCGCCCCAGCAAGAAGAGAAAGAAGTAATGTATCCTTTGTTGGCTCTCCTTCCTCAGGTATTTCAGCAATATTCCCAGTAATTGTTTCTCCTAAGTTTTGGACGTCCTCCTTTGCAAAAAGATAGACGATTGTCACCGCGCCGGCGACTATTAGAAGAGTCAGGAGTATGAGCTTCCAATTCTTAGGCATTGGTTAAGGAAATTGTACGCGATCCTTCGGATTGCTAGCAAACCTCAGTTATACAGTGATCTTTCAGATCGCTAGCAGGATTCCTTTATTCACTCAGATAGTGAGGAACGTCAAGAACAACAATGGGGATAGAGGGTTCGCCCAAAAGAGGATGGTGATCGGGAGACTCGACCATCAACCTGGCCACATTTGGATATTCGGATCCTCCGTAGTACCTTCGCGTGTAAGCAAGATACTCCGCTAATTGGCCCAACTCCTCTATATTGAGATAAAGAAGAGGGGCAACCCCCCAAATCGTACCGCGGGGAAAAATTTGCGAGATCTGATCTTGGGAGAGAATCTTATTTCCTACCGTAACGTTCTTGGAACTCTCCTTTACCGCTCTTTCCAGGACCCAAGGCATTACGTTACGACTAGGGTCACCAACCAAAGAAAATTGCACAATTAGCGGGAGGCGTTTGAGCCGCTGGGGGTCACTACGATCTCGGGTAACCGTTTCCAACACAATAGAATTTCCTAATATTTCCCCGGTTTGCCGATCCTTCATCTGGTAAGCTGAGACCTCGCCCGTCGAGACTACCTTTAAGCCGTAAGGAACCCACAAAGATTCGAAGGAAGTGGGAAATGAAGGAGGATCCAAAGTCGTATCCAAGACCGCCGAGTAACCAAAAAACTCGTCGGCGACTAGTTCAAAATCCCTGTTAATGCTCTGTCTGTACATCACTCCAACAGCGATTAAGATTAACTCAACTAAGAGAACTACTCCTATCAAAACTTTGGTTCTCGCGGTCAGAGCCATCAAACACATTCTAGCTAAATAGCTAGAGATTTTGCATTTAAAAAAGAAGCCGATCTGCTCCGAAAGAACAGATCGGTTCCAAAGATCATCGGCTCGGAACGTAGCGGATGTCACAACCCAACCCGCCGTCGATCGTCGAGTAACACGCTATTCTGGCGATCGAATCCAATTCCTGGTCGAAATAAGTTCCGCCAGCCCAGTGGCTAAAACGGAACCCGTGACCGGGAATGGGGTCCGCTCTCGCGTACAGCACTCCCTCGTCGATCAACACCCCAGACGAGCGACACTGAAGAACGGGTATAGCATCCAGGCATACGAAAGAGCTTACCACGACAAGAGCTGCTGCGAACAACACAACAAGAAGCAAAAACGCAAGCTTGTTGCACATGTCCATCTACTCCTTTATCTTTGAGATTTGGAATTGCTAATTCCTTGCCCTATAGTATAACACGGTGTTGACAGGAATGTATATAATTCACCTATCAGACCCAAAACCATATGAAGAAGGGAGATGAGGCTATGAAACTGAATCCGAGTCAGGTCACGAAGATTGAGACCGCAATCCGTGACCACTGTGATTCACGATTGAACGGTGAGGAAGGAGATAAGTCGATTTCTCTTTTCCACAGGTTGCGAGACGCAGGTGAGGAGGGAGTTCGCATCTCCAAAAAGCTTGCCTGCCGTCAGGGGGCAGCGCTTCTGGATTTGGGGATTGCTGTGTGGGCCGCGGGATCGCTGGTTGTGAGCATGGAGGGGGTCCGCAATCTTCTTCAACGGTAGAGGGTTAAGAACTAGGGCTCAAGGTGACGCGCTCACCTTAGCCCTTTTCCTTTTTAGGGAATGTTAAGGAGTTTGCGAAAGCGCTCGGGTTCAGAAAAAGGGCCGATCAGGGCTAGGTTTAATCCCCTGGTTACGAAGATATCCTTTGCGACTTCCTGCACGTCCGAGGCCGTCACGGCGTCTATTTTCTTAAGCTTCTGCTGCGGTGTTTCGATCTTTCGATCCAAGACCTCTTGGGTTAAAAAGTAAGAACAAGCACCATTTGTCGATTCTATCCCGAGAAGCAAACTTCCGCGAAGCACCTCCTTGGCTTTTCTGAGCTCCTCTTTTGGCACAGCCTTGTCTTTAAGCTTCCCTAGCTCCCCGAGCACCACCTCGATCGCCCCCGAAGCCCGGCTGTTGTTGACCCCGGCTTGTATGGCTAAAGACCCCGTATCCGAGTAAGCATCCCAAGTCGATGTGACGTAGTAAGCCAAGCCCTGCTTAGTCCTCACTTCCTCAAAAAGTCGGGAGCTCATTCCTCCACCCAGAATAGCGTTTAAGATTTGAAGCGCTTCGCGTTTCGGGTGGTTTCGGGGGTAGGCGCGGGCCGATAGTATGAGATGCGTTTGATCGGTACCTCGCTCCTCGATAAGTATTGCGGGTTCCTGTTGCCTCTCCTTAAAGACCTCCGGTTCTCCGACATCCCGACCGTCAAGCCCGCCGAGAACCTCCCGCGTCTTCCCGAGCGCTTGCTCCCCCTCAATCTTTCCAGCTACGGCAACCACGATATTTTTGGCGCGATACCAGCGACCTATATAATCCAGAAAATCTTTGCGGTTTATAGCCTCAAGCGTCTCCGGCGTCCCCAGAGGGTCCCGACCTAGAGGGTGGTCCCCAAACATGAGTTTCTGATAGATGTGGGCAACCCAGCTTCGTGGTTCGTCGCGGTACATCTTGAGCTCCTCCAAAATGACCTCCCGCTCTTTAGATATATCCTTAGGATCAAACTTAGAGCTAAAAACTAGATCGGTAAGTATTTCCAAAACCTTAGGCAGGTTCTTGGCTGCGGCCTTTACGTAGTAGGCGGTTGCCTCATCCGTCGTGAATGCGTTGAACTGAGCACCCAGAGACTCAAGCTCGGATGAGATAGCCAAGGACGAAGGACGGCGCTTGGTTCCTTTAAAAAGCATGTGCTCGGTGAAGTGGGCAATACCCACAACCTCTTTCTGCTCATACCGACTCCCCGCGCCGATACCAATCATAACGGCGGCGGAACCTAAGTGCGGCATAGGCACCGTAAGCAAGCGGATTCCGTTTTTAAGGGTATCTTTCTGGACTCTCATAGACTAGTTCATGCTTTAGACGCGAGAAACGTAATCTCCAGTTTGTGTGTTCACGCGAACCAGATCCCCGGTTTTTATGAACAGAGGAACTTGGATTTTGACTCCCGTTTCGAGGGTCACCTCTTTGTTCCCGCCTTGCCGAGTATCCCCTTTTTCGCCTGGCGGGGCCTGCTTAACCTTTAAGTCGACCTTCAAAGGCAGCTCGATTGAAACCGGTTCGCCCTCAAAGTAAATCAGAGCCACCTCTTGGCCCTCTTTCATATAGTCCGTCTCTCCACCGCCAACTTTTCGGGCTGGCAAAGTAAACTGCTCAAAGGTTTGGGGATCCATAAAGTTGAGATTTTCAGCATCCGAGTATAAAAATTGTGCTTTCTTTCGTGCGACCTCCCCTTCTTTGACTGTTGCGCCCGAGATGAACGTCCGCTCCAGCGTGGCGCCGCTTTTGAGATCACGCGCCTTAACCTTTATATTAGCGGTTCCCCGTCCCATTTTGGTGTGGCGGTAATCCAAGACCACGTAGGGCTTGCCGCTTTCCACAAATATCGCACCTTTCCTCAGTTCCGTAACGGATAACATAGGCTTACTTTAGCACGCGAGGGAGTTGAGAGTGAATTGGTGCCGAGGGTGGGAGTCGAACCCACACGAGGTTGCCCTCACGCGCTCTTGAGGCGCGCGCGTCTTCCATTCCGCCACCTCGGCATGGACCTTATGATTCATTTTATCATCGAAAGAGGGGATCGCTAACGGCTCGTCTCAACCCAGACGCTCCAAGCCGGCTTGGCGATCCCGTCGGTCCGTATAAGAGACATCGTGGCAAACGGCTCGGTCGAGATCTGCTGATATATATGTATCCAAACTGCGAGCTGCAGGTCCAAAGAGGAGGTAAGCTCGAAAAATCGGTTTATGAACTCGGCCTGCTCCGCTTCGCTCGATCCCCACCCTGGAATGTTTGCTCCGCTAAACCACCCTATTTCGGTAAAAGCAACGGGTTTGCCGGTGTGGTTTTTAATCCGGCTGTAGTAATCGGCGGGGATATCGGATGGGTTTTTGTATATCAGGCCCGGGTAGGTGGTAAAAGAGATAAAATCCGCCTTGGGAAACTTATCCAAAAGTTGCCAGTCGGCCGCGGAAGGATCGTTTGTCCCGCCGAAAATACCTCCCCCAAAACCGTTCAGACGCTCGTACTGGAAGGTGGTAAAAACTTGGGTCGCCGGCGAAACCTCCTTTATAGCGTCGTAAACCTCGGCAAACAACGCCGCAAAGACGTCAAATTCCCCCGGGACCTTCCTCTCGAAGGTGTCTATCTCGACCCCAATTCCAAAGTAAGGGGGCTTAAAACGGTTTGCAAAATCGACCGCCGCAGCCTTATAGGCATTTTTGTTTTCCTCGGTGAAAGGACGCAGTAACTCTCCAGTATCTTGGTTAAAGAAATTGACTTCTATTATCGGTAGAAGTCCGTTCTGCCTGGAAAACTCGACGACCGTTTCGGATATTTTCCCGTCCGCGTTGAAATCGATCCAATCCCCGCCGGAACGGACCACACTACCAGCGTCCTTGGCCTTCTCCCAAAAATCCCGATTGCTAATGGGATTTTTTGGTGAGTAGCTCACACCTTTCCGGAAAATAGACGTGTCCTCTTGGAAGATCTTTTCGTCGGTGGGACCGCGAAGAAAAGAACTTAAGACAAGGGTAACGATGACGATTAAACCGAGACCCAAAACCCCAAACGCTATCAATAGTAACTTCCTCATCGGATACCGAATAATAACAATATTCCCTCCCAAGCTATAATGAGATGCTCATGGATTTTAAATTAACTTCGGGTTTTAAGCCCACGGGTGATCAACCTCAGGCGATAGATAAACTCACCAAGGGTATCGAGGCGGGACTTAAAGATCAGGTGCTCTTGGGAGTTACGGGTTCCGGAAAAACCTTTACAATGGCTAATGTAATACAGCGTCTTAAGATGCCGGCTTTGCTGGTATCGCATAACAAAACGCTCGCCGGACAGCTTTATCAAGAAATGAGGGAATTTTTTCCTCAGAATGCGGTCTCCTACTTCGTTTCCTACTATGACTACTACCAACCAGAAGCTTATGTACCCGCGACCGATACCTATATAGAAAAAGAAGCGGACGTAAACGCCTTAATCGATAAACTGCGTCTGCAAGCCACAGCGAACATAATGACAAGAGGTGACGTCGTGGTAGTCGCCTCCGTCTCCTGCATCTACAACATCGGCTCTCCTCTGGAGTGGGAGAAGTTCATCCTCGAAGTTGAGGTCGGTGACCGTACCGACTGGAGGAGTCTCGCTACACGCTTGGTCGAGCTCCAATACGAGAGATCGGAGTTTGAGTTCACCCGCGGCACCTTTCGGGTGCGTGGGGATACGCTTGATATATACCCGGCGTATGAGGACTTAGGATTCAGAATCGAGATAGAAAACGGAAGAGTCTCAAAAATTTCCCGTTTTGAGCCAGTTTCCGGTAAACCTCTCTCAACTACCCAACCAGTTAACCAATCAACTAATAAACTGATTGTCTACCCCGCCAAGCACTACCTTACCGCTCCCTCCACCTTCGAAACCGCCGAACCTCAAATCCGCAAAGACCTGAACCGCGAGTACAATGCACTCAAAAAGGTGGGGAAAGACACCGAAGCCGAACGCCTCGCCCGCCGTGTAACTTATGACTTGGAGATGATTAAGGAAATGGGTTACGTCTCGGGTATTGAAAACTACTCCCGCTACTTTGACGGGAGAAAAGAGGGGGAACCACCCTACACCCTCATCGACTACTTTAAAAACTTTTATAAAGACGACTTTCTGGTCTTCGTAGACGAGTCCCATATGACCGTCCCACAGCTAAGAGGTATGTACAACGGAGACCACTCCAGAAAAGAGACGCTTATAGAGTTTGGCTTCCGCCTAAAAGCCGCGCTCGACAACCGACCCTTAAAGTTTGAGGAATTCTACAAAAGCGTCCCCCGCCTCATCTATACCTCCGCAACGCCCGATGAGTGGGAGGTAAAGCGAGCTATATTAGATGTAAAAGGTAAAAAGTATAAGGGAAAACCGCCGCATGAGGGGGTAGTGGAACAGCTGGTCCGCCCGACCGGAGTTGTGGATCCGGAAGTTATTGTAAGACCCGCCGAGGACGAAGTTACGGACCTAATCGAGGAGATCGAAAAGCACGCCAAGAAAAAAGAAAGAGTTTTGGTCACTACCCTAACCAAAAAGACCGCCGAGGACCTGGCGGATTACCTAGATTACCTAAAGGAGAAGGGTATAAATACCACCTACCTCCACAGCGACGTAGCGACTCTTGAGAGAAGCGATATCCTGGATAACCTGCGTCGCGGAGACTTCGACGTTCTTATCGGCGTTAACTTGCTTAGAGAGGGATTAGATTTGCCTGAGGTAGCATTGGTCGCCATTTTGGACGCGGATCGGGAAGGTTTTTTGCGCTCCAGAACCTCGCTCATCCAAACCATGGGACGCGCCGCGCGGAACGTCGCGGGGCAGGTAATCCTTTACGCCGATGAGACGACCGGCTCCATGCGCCAAGCGATAAAAGAGATAGAAAGGCGGCGCGAGTATCAGCTTGCATATAACAAGAAACACGGTATCACCCCGGAGACAATCGCCAAACCCATAAGAGGGAAGATTATTGAGCAAGAGGAGGACATACTGCACATACAGCGCCCAAGAGGCGTAATCGGAGAGGAGTTTTTGAAGGAACTAAAAGTAGAAGCGCTAACCCCCTACGACAGAAAGAAAGTGGTAAAGAAGCTGGAACGAGAGATGAAACGCCAGGCCGAACAACTCAACTTTGAGCTGGCGATAAAGCTTCGCGATAAAGTCAGGGAGCTAAAAAGCTAGTTACTTGTAAAGCTCCTCGATACCCTGGATGTCGCCGGTATTGAGATCCCGCTTTATGGTCTCCCCCTCGCTCGAGTACCCGTACATGGTCTCGAGGTTGCAAGAGGTTTCATAAAGGTCAGCCAATCCTGCGCTGTGCCCAAGCTCGTGGGTTGCGATGTTTTGCAGATCCATCAGAGATGCGTTCACGTCAGCGTCCCCCCAAGTGAAGTGCTCGTTAAAAAGCATATCCCACTCGACGAGTTCTCGGGTCTTAGGAGGTCCGTAAAAGTAGCCCCACACACTCGTAACAGCTATAACGCCGTCGTCGAGGTAGAAACCGAAGGATGTTGTGTTGACCCCATCCAAGTCTCCGTTGTTGTAGCTAGCACCGGAATCCAGTGACCCGGAACCAAAGATATTACCACCGTAGCCCTCCCACTCGTCGACCCCCGCTGTTACAGCGGACTGGACAAAGCTAGAAGACATGCCGTCTGAGTTTGTTGGGTTCATAAGGTACTCCTCTGCGGTCTTCCATTTTGCTCCCTTGGAAAGAAATGCGTAGCATTTGCTTTCATTCCTACCTCCCCCACCCGCCCAAGGCGGTTTGGCGTAGCCTTTCTTATAGTGGATGAAGGTAATCTTGGTTAAAGGACCGCGGTCTGTGAGACCTTTGGGGCGGTCTTTGGCAAAAGTAGGAAGAGCCCACAAAAGCAGGGTCAAAAGCGCTGCAGAGCCGGCAAGAATTGTAAATTTCTTCAAAGGTTTTTCACCACCTCTCCAAAAAACTAGCTAGGTAACTATTATAACAAGCAAAAAGAAAAGCGCCCGCTGGGGTAGCAACAGGCGCTTTAGATGGCTACTCGCTCACCTTGAGGTCGGCTAGAATCGCAAGGGGTACAAGTTCCGCTTGGACCTCCCTCGGAAGGCGTCCCCATAGGACGCGCATCTTCGTGTTTGCCGGTTTAACCCAATTCCCCCTCGCCTGTACTCTCTCACGGTATGCGAGGGCGAAGCCGACGACGGTGTTGAGCAGGTCGTCTTGGGACTTATCCGCAACCTCTCCTTCCCTGGGTGAAGGCTTGACCCGGTTGTAGGCCGCTCGCAGCAAACCGTTCTCCCCATGAAGCTTCCTCACCCAAAGACCAAGAACAACTACGAGGGCGAGGGTCAGGAGAATCACAATCCCCACGAGGGCAAGAAATACGGGGTCGTTCATCGCTCGTCTCCTTTCGTTTGGTTTGAGTTAATATATTAGATGTATTTTATAGGATAAAACAGAGATTTTCAACCTATAGCTAGATTGGTCTGAAAAGGGTAGAGGTAGTCCCCTGCGGAAGGTTGCCCGGCTCGAAAGGTGTTCTTGCCCGGCGGTTTTTGAGTGGAACTAAGCAGGGAACTACCTCAAGATGCCCTCGGTAGGATTCGAACCTACGACCCACAGATCAACAGTCTGATGCTCTCCCATCTGAGCTACGAGGGCAAGAGGTATTATAACAACCACTGCAACCGCTGGACACCAAACCCCAAAAGCCATAAAATGAAGTTACGTGAGAATACTACCAAGCACTCCCCTGGGCAAGTGGACGGTTGGATTAACCGCTTTCTTCTTTTTGCTTTTTGGCACTTTTCAACTGCTCGTCGCTTCCGGACAGCGAGGAGGTGCCACCTTCTTTAGCAATCCCCTTTTGGCTATCCCCGGCCTTCTTATGGGAATCTCCGGTATAGCGGCCTTCTTCACCGGGGCTTTTAGCGTCGTAAGAAGCAAGGAACGCTCCATCCTCGTATTTTTAGCTACGCTATTTGGACTTTTCGTACTGATCTTCGTACTGGGCGAGATCCTATACCCCCATTAAAAGAAGGGGCTGAAAGCCGTTTGGCGATCAGCCCTTGACACCGATTGTCAGTCAGTCTCCCGCCTCTTCGATCTCGAGTTCCAACACCTCCTGAAGGGATCGCTCCAGGCGTTTCGTGTTGGGAAGCACGACATAGCCAGGGTGTTTAACCATCTCCCCCTCAAGAAGCTCCCCCGCTGTAATCGATTGCAACCTCGGGTAGCGAGCACCGCTTATGGGCGAGATATAACTCCCTGCGGAAACGGCGAACTTGCGAGCCGGTTCAGTAGGCTTCCTAAGGCAGATCATCGCGCCCATCTCTGCGCCTTGAGCGTCGACAACCCCCCTAAGCTCTCGCATTTCCCGAACCGTTACCTTACCGGACTTAACCTGCAGAATTATCCGCTTGGCGACTCCGCTCTCGTCGTCTATAAAGTAGACGACACCGTCCACCCCCTTGTCCGGGCCGCGTTTCCTGTCCTGGACCAGCGCTCGGCCACGCACCAACCCCACAGACCACCATTGAAACTGGTAAGGATCAGATTTGGCTAGATCCTCCGCGCCAGGCACGTCCGCGGGCTCGCCGAAGACATCGTATTCCTTGTGGATATCCGGTCCAAAGGACGCTTCCAAGCGATACTTATTGAGACCTACCGCCAGATGCGTGACGTCGATACCGGCCCAGCGTCGTCCCTCCATATGCGCCGCCACTATGGTGGTCCCGCAACCGCAGAAGGGGTCCAACACCACGTCGCCCGGGTTACTGCTAGCCCGGATAAGAAGACGCAAGAGGTTGAGCGGCTTCTGCGTGGGGTAGCTCATCTTCTCGCTGGAGTAGCTCATGATCATGATGGAAGTCAAGTTCATGGGCTCATCCCCGACGTTCCATACGTCGTCAAACGGGATGCCCGGGCCCGTGGGCTTCCCCGTCCCCCGCCGCTCGTAGTCGGGGTCGTAGGGCTTGTACTGCTTGTTGAAGGTGAACTTGGCACCCTTGGTGTAGTAGAGCAGTATTTCGTGGTTTCGGACCCAGTTGTTAGCCCTGGTCTTGAACCCGGAGACCCAACCTATCCGCCAGACTATCTCTCGGCGGAAACGGTTCGGCCCAAAGACCGCGTCCATCAAGGCTTTGAGATAGTGGCTGGCGTTGGGGTCGCAGTGCAGGTAAATGGAACCATCCGACTTGAGGATGCGATGCATCTCGACGAGCCGTGGAGCCATCATGCAAAGGTAGGCCATCATGTCGTTGGGACCTAGAAGCTCGCGCATCTTGGTTATGAAGCGCGCGACGGTTTCCGGCGCGTTGGCCAAGACGTCCTCGTAGCTTTGTTGTGCAGCCTCGTCCCAGTGCCACGTGTCCTCAAATGCTCTGATCTGCGCCGCCGAGCGTTTTCCGCTTGGCTCCTTGAAGAGGAGGTTGTAGTCCTCGTCACTCTTGAAGGGCGGATCCAAGTAGATCAAATCGACAGAACCATCGGGGAACCACTGTCTGTTCCGCATCACCGACAGGTTATCGCCGTAGTACAGTTTGTTTTTGGCCATGGGATTCCTCCTTTCTTTGGCTTAACAAGCTGATAAATCGACGGCGGTACGTCTCGATTCTCCTTTCCTATAGGATTTTCATAATGTTAGCACGGGGAAGTCAGATTTGCTATTTGGGATGGCGACAGGTGGGGTCAACCGTTTTCGAGGCTTCGCCATATGTACCAGGAGGCGATTGTGCGGTAAGGCGCCCAGCGGCGGGCAAAGTCGCCCATCTTGTCCGGCTTTATGTTCTTGCCGGTGAGCTTCTTAAAGCCGTTTTGTATCCCGACGTCGTCCGCGGGGAAGATGTCGGGGCGCGCGAGGTCGAACATCAAAAACATCTCGGCGGTCCAGCGGCCTATGCCTTTGACCGAGACCAGCTCCTCCATAACCGCCTCGTCGGTGAGCTTGTCCAGCTTGTGAGTCTCGACCTCGTTGTCTTTGACCTTTTTCGACAGGTCTTTTAGATAGCTAATTTTGGAGAAGGACAGCCCACATTCCCTAATCTTCGCGTCTTTAAGCCTAAGTATCTCCTCCGGAGTCACTTCCCCACCGAGCGCCTCTTTGAGGCGGCCAAAAATGGTCGCGCCGGCTTTTATGGAAAGCTGCTGCTGGACCACGGCGTCGACTAAATCCTCAAAGTACTCGCTCTTTTTGCGGGGCTGGAGGGTGCAGGGCCCGTACTTTTTGAGCAAAGGGCCTATGTATTTATCTTTCTTGAGGAACCTATCCGCCTCCTTCCACATGGAGGAATTCTAGCACTAGAACCCTTTACCCTCACTTCACACGCGCGTTAGAATAATTGGTTGGCATGCTGGACATCATAAAAATCAAAGGCGCGAGGCAACACAACCTAAAAAACATTGACCTCGAGATCCCCAAGAACAAATTTGTGGTGGTGACGGGGGTGTCGGGGTCAGGAAAAAGCTCCTTGGCGTTTGACACCGTCTACGCCGAGGGGCAAAGGCGATATGTGGAGTCTTTAAGCGCCTACGCGCGGCAGTTTTTAGGTGTCATGGACAAACCCGATGTTGACCAAATCGAGGGCTTGTCCCCCTCCATCTCCATTGACCAAAAATCCCCCTCCCAAAACCCAAGAAGTACCGTTGGCACCATCACCGAGGTCTATGACCTGCTTCGTTTGCTTTTTGCTCGCGTCGGCCATCCCCACTGTCCCAATTGCAGCCGCGAGGTCACCCGTCTCTCCCACGACGAGATAACCGAAAAAATCTTCGAAAGCATAAAAACCCACACAGCAGGGTCGGGTCCCAACAAGTTCACTCTCCTCTCCCCCGTGATACGCCAAAAGAAGGGCGAATTTAAAGACCTTTTCAAAAATCTGATGTCCAAAGGTTTTACCAAAGCTCGTGTCGACGGGCGCGAAATCGAGCTCACCGAAGATTTTGCACTTATTAAAACCAACAAGCACGACATTGAGGCAATAGTAGACGAGTTGTCGTTTCTTAAAAAGGATCTGCGAAACGAAGTCTTCGCAGCCAATATCCGCTCGCGCGTTTCAACCGCGGTCGAGCAGGCGCTGAACCTTTCGGATGGTCTGGTCATCCTCAAGGTAAGTGACAAGGGACAAGTAACAAGTAACAACGGGGAGGAAAAGGAGGAACTCTTTTCCGAAAAATTCTCCTGTCCCCACTGCAACATCTCCCTTCCCGAACTTGAGCCGAGGATGTTTTCCTTTAACTCCCCCTTAGGAGCGTGCGAAACCTGTAACGGAATCGGCACAGTCTACAAGGTAGATCCCGAACGTATCTTGAACAAAAGGCTCTCCATTAACGAGGGCGGAATATTGCCCTTCGTCAAATTCTTCTTCCACGAAACCTGGTATACAAGAACGCTCAAGACCGTGTGTCGGGAGGAGGAAATAAACATGGACGCCCCGCTTGGGACCCTACCCAAAGATAAGCTTGAAACCCTACTCAACGGAACCGGCAAGGTCTACACCGTCCACGGCAAGAACCGCTACGGCAAACCCACAACCATATACGAGCGCTTTGACGGAGTGATCGGAGAGCTCGAGCGCCGATACCTTAAAAACGAAGGGCCGGAGGCAACCTGGGAGATAAAAAAGTACATGCGGGAGGAGGAGTGCGGAACGTGTCAGGGAGCGCGGCTAAAGAGCGAGGTTCTGGCGGTCACAATTGAGGAGATAAATATCGCCGAGATGTCCGATTTCCCCATCCACGACCTTTTGGAGTACCTTAACGCTCTTCCAGAAAAACTAAACCAATACGAGCTTGAAATTGCCAAATCCATCTTGAAAGAAGTAGATACTCGTCTAACCTTCCTGGACAACGTAGGCCTATCCTACTTAACCGTCTCTAGATCGGCCAAAACTCTCTCGGGCGGGGAGTTGCAACGTATAAGGTTGGCGAGCCAGATAGGTACCGGTCTAACGGGGGTCTTATACGTTCTGGATGAGCCATCGGTCGGGCTTCACCCCAAGGATATGGGCGCGTTGATAACCACTCTCAAGCGCCTAAAGGATTTAGGTAACACCCTTGTAATAGTGGAGCACGACCGCGACACCATGGAGGCGGCCGATCACCTTATAGAACTCGGACCCCGCGCGGGGCGAGACGGTGGACGGGTTACCTTCCAAGGGACAGTAACCCAGATTAAGAAAAAGACCGAATCTCTCACCGGACAGTTTTTATCCAACAAAAGACGTATAAAGATAGACAAGCCGCACCCGGAGACGGGGAAGGGAACGGTGATCCTCACGGGCGCCTCCCAATATAACCTCAAAAATATAAAGGTCGAGGTACCCTTGGGGAATTTGGTCGCAGTGACGGGAGTTTCGGGCTCGGGCAAGTCGACGCTGGTTGTCGAGACCCTCTACCCTGCGCTCCGTGACCGACTGGGGCTGCATGTACCGGAGCGCATGGGGAGCTTTAAAACCGTCTCCGGCTACGAGGACGTAGGGAGAGTCTATCTGGTCGACCAATCTCCTATCGGACGAACACCCCGGAGCAACCCCGCAACCTACGTGGGTTTTTTCGACGACGTACGCGAGCTTTTCGCCCAAACCCCCGAAGCCAAAACACTAGGATTCAAAAAAGGCAGGTTCTCTTTTAACGTCAAGGGGGGCAGGTGCGAAAAATGCCAAGGCGGTGGCGTCATAAAAATAGAAATGCAGTTTTTGGCCGACGTTTACGTGACCTGTGACGTTTGCGATGGCAAGCGTTACAACCAGGAAACCTTGGAGGTAAAGTTCAAGGGTAAAACCATCTACGACGTCCTTAAGATGACGGTCGACGAGGCGGCGGAGTTTTTCCGCAACCACCCCAAAATCTATCAAAAACTAAAGTTCCTGCAGGATGTAGGACTGGGGTACTTTGAGCTCGGTCAAGGAGCTCCCACTTTCTCAGGAGGTGAGGCGCAAAGGATAAAACTTGTCAACGAACTCTCCCGCCGCCAAACCGGCGACACCCTTTATATACTGGATGAGCCCACGACCGGTCTTCATTTCGCCGATATAGAGAAGCTCCTCACAACCTTATACCGGCTGGTCGAAGGTGGAAACACCGTTTTAATCATCGAACATAACCCCGAGGTCGTGAAAAACGCTCAATGGATAATCGATTTGGGACCCGAGGGCGGAGAGCGCGGAGGGCAGGTCGTCTACCAAGGACCGCTGGAAAAAATAACAACCGCCAAAAACTCCCACACCGGCCAATACCTCAAAAAATATGCCAAAAGAGTATAAAATTTCTTCAAAAGTAAAGGGGGCTCCGCAGACCATTGGAGTTTATCAGTTTCTTAAAGGGCGCGAGGTGCTTTATGTAGGCAAAGCGGTCAACATCAAAGCGCGGCTCGCATCGCACTTAGCAAACGCCCGATTTGACCCTAAAGAAGCGGCGATAGTTGAGGGAGCAACGCGGGTCAAGGTTACACCGGTAGAGTCTGAGTTTAAGGCGCTACTACTGGAGGCACAGCTCATTCAGAAGCTACACCCAAAATACAACCGCCGCTGGAAGGACAACAAGAGCCCGCTCTACATTCACGTAACCTCCGGTGAGTACCCAAAGATCCTCACCAACCGCGGAAAAGACCTAAAGCAAATACACCCGAAAGGTGTAGTTTTTGGGCCTTTTCCATCCACCCAGGTGGTACAAGAACTCATCCGCGAAATCCGCAAGGTTATCCCTTTTTGTACCAGAAAAAGGATAGGAAAACAGCCCTGCTTCCACTCCAAAATCGGTCTCTGCGACCCATGCCCGAATGAGATAGTAAGAGTAGAGAGTAAGAGAAAGAGGGAAGAGTCGAAAAGACAGTACAGAAAAAATATCAGGCAGGTTGTGCGGATTTTAAAGGGGCAGACCGAGCCGGTACTCAAAGACCTCGAAAAACAGCTTGAAGAACTCTCCGACAAACAAAAGTACGAGGAGGCGCTTGTGGTTAGAAACCGCACGGTGCGATTTGAGAGACTTATCTCCCAAACCCTCGGGATAAAAGAGGAGACTATCCCCCAGCAAGACGCCGAGAAATCGCTCGAGAGCCTGGCGAAACTCCTTACAGCCTATTTTCCGGGACTAACCAATCTAAAACGAATAGAAGCGTATGACGTCTCCAATATCGGGGGGCGAGAGGCCACGGCCTCAATGGTAGTTCTAACCGAAGGGCGGGTAGATAAAAGCCAGTATCGGAAGTTCAAGATAGTAACCAGTAATCAGAGACCAGCGATCAGGCTAGGAGACGTGGGGATGTTGGGGCAAGTGGTGGCTAGACGTTTTAAAAACAAATGGCCTAAACCTGATCTAATCGTGGTCGACGGCGGGAAACCCCAGGTCAGAGCGGTGCAAAAGGCGCTTAAAGAAGCAAATCAACGCGTACCAACCGTCGGTATAGCCAAAGCCCCGGATCGGCTTTTACTAGGCGTCGATAGACTCCCTACCAAACGGTTACCCCAAAACCATCCCGGTTTCAACCTAGTGCGCTTGATTCGCGACGAATCGCACAGGTTTTCGCGCCGGTACCACCTATTTTTGAGGGAAAAAGAACTAATGCCCTAAAGTTTGGTTTGGGAGAGAAGTTGTCGGTAGACATAGGCAGCGGCTAAGGATGTAACTGGGATGGTCACGAGAAGACCGACCATAAAAAGGAGCGCCCCGAAGAAATTAATCATCGCGAAAACGATCCCAAACCAGAAAAGCTGAAGTCGTGCTCCTTCGGTCGCCTTGCCGCTTGCCGCGAGCGCCTCGAGTGCCCCCAGTTTTCGGTCGACCATAAGGTAACCAAACATGCTGTACTTTATAAGCCAGATAAACCCGGGAATGATAAGAAGAATAAAGCCCACCAGAGTAACAAGTCCATAAACTATGGAGGCGAAAAGATACTGGAAAAACATCGGATAAACCATAAAAAGATCCGCGAACTCGGCCTTTTTCTTATCCGCAAACTTCAAAACCACTTTTATGAGGCCCAGCGAAACCAAAATACCCAAGACCCACCCCGCAAAATCGAAAAACATCGCTACAAACGGGACATCATCCCTTATAGCGTCGGCCAACACGCCGGGTATGAAATTAACAGCACCAACGATCAAAAGTAGGATAAGGAAAAAGACAAAATTGTCCTTGGTGGTGTCCCACCCAAACTTAAGCGCCTCCTCTATTGAAAATCCCTTCGCTTCTGCCATTTACTCTAAAAACGGAAATCTCTTAACCAACGCGGTCTGTGACCACCAACGTCCTAAACCGAGCGCGTGGCCGGATCGGCTCAGCGCCAACCCTATTAAAACCAAAATATAGACCAGGTGTTCGTCTAGGAACGGGTTGTGCTCTTTTGGCAAAACCGCACCGTAGAGCAGGAGCATGAAAAGCGCGCCGGCGAACCCGGCTATCCTGACCCCTATACCCAAAATCAAAGCCACACCCATCGCAGCCAATCCGATCATGTAGAGCCAATCGACCCATGCTTGCCCGGCAAGGCCCTGGTAAAAGGAAGCCAAGGGTCCTGAGGTGCCGAACTTCAGAAAACCTAACGTTGGAGAAACACCATCCAGCCAGGTCTTACCGGCCTCGGTCGAAAAACCCAACCCCCAAAGCTTATCCACAAACGCCCAGAGCAGAAGCCAACCCATGGCTATTCTCAAAAATGCCCAAACATAACGCGTCTTATCCATCACGTTAAAAGTAGCAAAAAGGAAAAATCCATGTCCAAATCCGCAAAACTTAGCGAGGAACCAAATTAAGCCCTGTTCTGTACGATTTATTCATACCTTAGAGCATCTAGTGCTGAGATTTTTGTAGATCTCCGCGCTGGGTAAATTCCAGTAAGAATCCCAACTACAACCGCTAATCCCAAAACGACGACTATAAAGTAGAAGGGAAGGGTCGTGATCATTAGTAGTTTCCCTCCAGTTACCAACGAGAGAGCCGAAAGGATAATACTGGTAGCAATCCCCCCCAAAACCCCCAGAATCAGACCCAAAACTCCTCCCGCCAAGCTCATTACTAGCGCTTCAATCAAAAATAGCTCCTTAACCTCCCGGGCATACATCCCCAAGGCCTGTAGAAGCGCTACCTCTCGCGTCCTCTCCAGCAACGAAACTGAAAGAGTGTTAAACATTCCAAAAGCGGCGACGATCAAAGCCGCCAGGCCAAAGGCCGACAGAATGAAGCGGACGGTGGAGAAGATGCTTTGAATCTGTTGAATCGTATCTACCACCGAAGTGGTCACAAACCCCATATTCTCAACATGGCGGCGGACGGTGGAGAGTTCTCCCTCACTAACCGCAACCACTTTCGCTTGAGTGTAATTCTGCACTCCGTGGGCTACCAAATCCCCTAGCGGAACGTAAACCTTGGGCCGGTTCTCTCCCCCCGTATAAACCCCAACGATTTTGTAGGGGGTAGAGTCGGTTTCCTGCCGTTCGAAAGTAAAATCCGGAGAAAGAGCGCTAGTTACGATAAAAGAGAGGTCAAAACTCTCCTCCAGCGCATTGGCAGGATCAATGCCCAATACCCTTAAAGTTGCTTCATTAACTACCGCTTCCCGGCTTTGGGTAAAAAAACTGCCCATCGAGGGAATCGCTCTGGACAAGCGGAGGAAATCCTCCTCCGCAGCCACCGTAACAATGTCGGTCCGGGATTCTTGATAACTAACCTTGCCCGCAACCGAAACGGCCGGCAACGTCTTTTCCGTCCCATCAATCTTGGCAAATTTCGCCAAGACCTCGTCGTTAATCTTGGTAATATTTGCCTTTTCCGGAAGGACATCCGCAACCCGCAGCTCCTCGAAGGTCGCTACACCCTTGATTACCAGATTTTCCAAACCGTACCCCAAAGAAACCAAAAAGACGATTATGCCAAAACCCACCCCCACTCCCCCAATCGTCACCAGCGAACGGGCCCGGCGGACCTTTAAATTCTTCAAAGCAAGTTTCAGTAGATAGTTTCGCCGCACCCGCCCCGGGACGGGTAAGTCCAACTTGTGCAAAAGCGTTTTGACCTTGGCTTTTAATTGACGTTTGGTAATCACCGTTTCGTTGCCTTTCTTATTGTCGAAATTTTCCCTCCTCTATGCTCCTTAACGACCCGGCCGTCACTCATCTCAATAACCCGATTCGCAAAAACTAAGAGGCGCAGATCGTGGGTAACCATAATCACAGTCTTACCGCGGTTCTGGCTTAAAAGCTTAAGAAGATTCATCAGTGCCAATCCCGACTTGCTGTCCAAGTTTCCGGTCGGTTCGTCCACAATCAGGATTTCCGGATCCGAAACCAGCGCTCGGGCCAAACCGACACGCTGCTGCTGACCAGCCGAAAGCTCGGTCGGAACATAATCCTTCCAGTCTGCTAACCCCACCTGCTCCAGCACTCCCAACGCTTTCTTACGAGCCTCCTCCTCGGCCAAGCCCAAGAGGTTCAAGGGAAGAGCCACGTTATCTTGAACATCCAGAGTTTTAATCCAGTTGCTTTGCTGATAAAGCATCCCGATTTTAGTCCGCCGCAAATCGGCTCGTTCGTCGCTGGTTAGCTGGTAGAGGTCCTTCCGAAAAAGGAAAATCCGCCCCCCCGAAGGTCGCTCCAGGCCCAGAACCGTATGCAGGAGCGTTGACTTGCCGCACCCCGACGGGCCGTAAATGATCAGGAAGTCCTTTGCCCCTACCGTCATATCAACCCCCCGCAGAACGGGGACCTTTCCTCCTTTCACCCAGAAGGATTTGTGTACCTGCTTAACCTCTATTAGACTACGTTTCTCATTCGGCATCTTATCTCCTTAGAAACCCCCCTAAGAAGTGGAAGGTCTCCGCCAAATTGGTGATAATCAGATCCAAAGCAGAGTCAGTCCGCTCGGGGGTAATAACGATGTAATCGTCGCCCACAGTCTCGTTCCCTGCTTCGTCTTTAGTTAGGATTCTAAGATGATACACCTCGGAAGGCGAAAGGTCGGTAATTACCTGCAAGTGATAGAAGATCAAGCTAGGGTCCTCGGGGGTTTTATTGGTATAAGTGGCGCCCGCCCCCGCTCCGTACTCGAGCTGGCCAGTGGCAGGCTCATCTGTCTCCCAAGATATTATTACCTGGGCCCGAGCGTCACTACCAATCCCCTGAATAGAGGTCTCGATCAGAACATTAAAGATTACCGGCGGGCGGGTATCCGTCGCGGTCGTGAACCTCTGCAAATCCGAAACCGCCTGGTTTCCAATGGCGTCGAACCCTCGAGCAGTTAAAGCGTAAAGCGTTGCCGGCCTGAGCCCCGGAACCTGAACACTGTGTCTGGTAACCCGGGTAAGATTAACTACGTCCCGCGACTGCTGGGGACTGTCCAGAGGGTAAAAAGTTACGATCGAGGAGATGGGAGTGTTGCTCTCCCAACTAACTTCCACCGTCGAGGTTGCCGCGCCAACCTCCTGAATTCGAACGTTAGTGATGCGGGGGCGCGGGTAGGTCGTAAAGTCCAAAATCGTCCCTTCGTACTCCGCTCCCTCTGTATCGAGGGGATTGATTTTATAGTGGTACTTGGTTCCGTCCAAGAGACCGGTGAGCTGAACTTGGTAGCGGGATTCGCTCGTGGCAGTAATCTGCTCGCTTACCCCGCCGAAAGAAGTAGTCGGGCCGTAGTAGATTTTGACTTTAGTAGCGCTGGTCGAGGTAAAGTTTATAATCGCTGAGTCGATATTGACCGAAGATACGGTCACGTCTTTAATCGAAGGGGCCGGCTGGGTCGTAAAAGATCTCTCTGAACTTTCTCCCGTATTCCCATCCTCGTCCGTCCAACGGGCCTTGTAGAAGTAGTTTCCGGGGTTGAGGTTGGTCAGGGTAATGGAATGGGAGGTGACCTGGGCAGCCACGGAGGGCTCTTCGTCAAAGTAGGACCCCGAAGCGGTTCCAAAAGCCACCTTGCTGTCCGAACCTCTTTCGGTGGTCCAAGTAATCACCGCCCGGCGGGTGGTAACTGGTGAGGCTACCGGCCCAGACGTAAGGTTTGCAGGTACCTTCCACCGCCCGGTCGGGTACTCGAATACAGTGGAGGAAACCGCCGAGCAGTTGTTCGCCGAATCGCAAGCTTTAACGCAGTAGTAATGGTTGGTCTGCGTCAGCCCGGAGTCCAAGAAAGAAGTCCCGGTAGTGGTTGCGACGTTGGCAAAGCCCCCAAAATTTGCTGAACAGGAGGAGGCTGTAGTGGAACGGTAGACTTTGTAGAACGCCACCCCCGCCCCCACGTCGGCCGGCGGTTCCCAAGCCAACGCCAGCTTCCACGCCGAGGTCTCTTTAATCGAAGCATCGACAATCTCGACGTTGGTCGGAATCCCGGGGGCGGAGGTGTTGGCCGTAAAAGAAGTCGAGGCGTAAACGGCGTAGTTAATGTTGCCGGCCTCGTCTTTGGCAACCAAGTAGAGCGTGTTGCTCCCAGGCTGGTTGGCGAAAGCGTCGGCCGCTAGCGAAGTTGCCCCGGCGGAGGTGAAGGTACAAGTCGAGGAGCTCGGTAGGGTATTAACGGTGTAGCAGTAGGTAATGTTGCTAACCTGCCCCACGTAAGTTGTCGGCGGATCCCAAGAAAAAGCGAACGAGTTTACGGTGTTGGTTGTCGGAGTAACATTTAAGTTCTGGGGGGCGGAGGGGGCGGCGGTATTAATTTTAATCCACGCCGTGACGTAAGTAGTCGTAACGTTCCCAGCCGCATCCCAAGTCCGGAAGAAGATGGTATTGTTCCCTTCCACTAAATCGTCGGTTCCCAACCCGTCGTAATCGGGGGTTTCGATCGTGGTATAGACCCCGTCGTTGGTCAAAAGGTCGTTCGCACCCTGCGTCCCGGTATGCAGGTCGCCGTACCACGTTCCGGAGGAGCTGATCCGGTACTGAAGCCCGGCCACCCCCGAATTAGCATCCGAAGCGCCGTAAGGCGGGGGGACCGGCCAAGTGACTGAAACTTGGTAAGTCGAGACGAAATCACCGGGGGCCGAGACAAAAGCAGGGTTGGCCGGCGGGGTGTCGTCGAACCGGAATTGGAACTGCTCCGAGGCGCCCGCATAAACGTTGCCGGCATTGTCGACCGCCTTAATGTTCAAGTAGTAAGGGCTGTCGGAGGTGGAGAGCCAAGTCCCTCCCTTATAGGAAGCGTTGGCGAAATCAATGCTCTCGGAAGAGATGATAAATTGGCAAGTCGTCCCCGCGGTGGAGACCGGGCTCGTCCCAAGCAGCCCTTTGGCAAGTTTCGGGTCGCCGTTAACGTCGGTTCCCAAATACAAGCAGTAGCCCTTCAAGCCGGAACCGCCCCCATCATCCTCCCCAGCCGTCCAGGTAAAGTAAGGCGAGCTGCCATTAGTCCAGTCGTTGCTTGAAAGCTGGGCTCCCCCATTGCTCTTGTACATCAGGGTATTGGAGGCGTTGGTCGGCGGCGGAGTGACATCGGACGGGGCAAAAGTCAGCGAGAAATCTTCAAAGGTCGGGGTCTTGGACTGGTCCGTCGTTAAAAGAGTGAGCTCGTACTGAACATAACGGTGGGTGTCGGTTACGCAGCCGTTGGCGGAGATATCGGAACCAGAGCTTATCGCCGAACAGGAAGAGAAGACCGGCGCCCCTGCCATTGTGCTGGAGTTACTGGTTCTAACCTTTACGGCCACAGAGGTACCAGAGGGCGTGGTTGCATTGTAGGTTAAAGTTCCCCAATCGGTTGGTAGGTCCGCATCAAAAATCGAGGAAACCAGCGTCCCAGAATCTGGATAGGAGTAGAGACTAACGTCGTCGATGTAAACTGGAGTAGAAGACGCTCCGATCTCCCTCACTATAAAATCGTCATATATCCCGTCATCAAATCCCACCATGGTTCCCGTCAGCGGTGATGTTATATTCCTGCTTACCACCAAAACACCGTTCACGTAGTACCTGGCCACATCATCAGATCCTATCTCAAACTTGAAGTCGTAATAAGTCCCTGAATTGAAGTCGTAAGATACCCCGTTCGACGGACAGCTTCCCAAATAACACTCGTAAATCTGGGCTATATCCGTTGTTGAAAACGCAGAGAAAACCACATAATTATCAGCGTCACTATACCTAAGAAATACAGCA
>CAYGCK010000005.1:23878-46876 GCA_964348395.1 uncultured Candidatus Saccharibacteria bacterium
TGTCTTTGACCTTCATGGTGCCGTTGAGTATCGGCATTGCCATACTGATCCGGGCGCATCCTCGTCTCAACGCTGATGTCCCCACTTCCGGCATCGATCATTGCAAACCCGGTCCCTGGATCCGTCACCGTTCCGCCTGACAGTGTGTGGGACCCGCCGTCGGTCCATCCCCCGCCTTCTTTGTCAAACTCAGGAGTATGGCTCGCCAAGCTGCCCGAACCTGTGAATGAGTCGTAAACCAACAAGCCGTTCGTAACCTTCACTCCATACCCTTTACCCCCGGACGTTCCCCCGACTGTGCCACTTAGCCTATACCAACCCCCACCAACCGAAGTATAGGTGGTGCCTAAAAACAAATCGTTGGCGAAGAGGGCCACGTCCGAACCGGTTACAGCGGACCCATCCGTGTAAGCGAAAACTTCCAAGTTGTAATCGTTAGTATCTCCCACATTTACAACTTGGGCGAAGTCAGCTTCGCCCGAAGCTGTTAGCTTGGCTGAGCCGGCGCTTCCGTTGTAGGTCGTAATGGTGTCGCGGGTAACCGTCAGGTTTTGGGGCTCGACCGTATCAACCGTCAAATTGTCCCAGCGGATATCCTGGGGGTTGTAACCGTCAATCCCTTGAAAAGTCCCGGTTTCGGTCGTGTCTGTGGCACTAAGCTGGAGCGTACCGTCCACATAGAAATCGATGTTTCCGCTGCCATCAATCGTTCCCCGGAAAGTGTGCATGCCGGAAGTAATGGTGTAACCTTTACTCGCAAGAACCGCCCCATCGCGCTGGCGGGTAATCCTAAGCAAAGTTCCGCTATCAGCAGTCCGGAGTGCATAGTACTTGTAGCGGTCCGCCCCTCCCAAACCGATGTGGTTCAAAGCAATCCCCCCGTCCCCGCCGGCAACTGGGTTCGGCCAGGTGATCTCGGCCCTTACGTCCACCGCCGCCGCTTCGGCATTAAAGACCGAAGCGGTATGGTTGGCGACGAGGCTTTCGGCGTTGTTGGCCTCCGCAATTTGGAACCCCCCCTCCCCACCCGCTACGTAGGCCCACGACCCCGGAATGTCCGGAGAGTGGGAGGTCAGTGCAGTCCCGTCCGTGCCGGTAAAGCTGTCAAAAACGTGGTTGGAGGACGAAACCGAAATGTTGTATTTGTTGGCTAGGTAGGTCTCGACGTTGATTTTATCGGTAGACGACAGCGCACTATCGTAGACAATCACCTCGGCAAAATCCCATTGCTTGTAATTCCGGGCAGTATTGTTGGGCGAAGCCCCTAGCCAGAACCAGTCCGAGTTGAAAGCTCCGGGGGAAACGATCGATTGCCCGTCCAAAACCCCGTTCAAGTAAATCCGGTGGTAATTGGCGTTAACCTGCGCCACTAGCACGTTGAAGGTGTCCTGCGTCGTCAACGTATCCATCTTCGCCCGTTCGCCATCGGCACGCCGAATATTCAATTTGTAGCCGTTGTCCTGATGCTCCCAAAAGAACGCCCCCTGGCTCCAACCCTGCCAAGGGTAGGCGTTTTCTGTGGCGGTAAGAGTAACGAGGGATCCCCCTCCCGAGATCGAACCCCTGCGCGTCCCCACCAAAAAGATAGTAATCTCATTATTTGAACTGTCATATCCAAACCCGCTGGTGTTTAAAAGGTCATCGCTCCCGTCAAATCTGACGACCGGAAGCCCGTTTTGAATGCCGGTCTTATAAGTCGGGCGGGAGCTACCCGTGTTGGAGACGTTGTGACCGTTGCCGCTAAGGTCATTCCAACTGCTCACGGGATCGTTGTCGCTCAAACCAGTGATCTGGTCAGCGGCATACCAGGCTTTAAGGCCGGAGATCATATCCGGCCGGGAACCTGCCGCCCAATCGGACAGGTCGGTCTCGAAACCGGTATTGGTCAGCTCCTCGATCCGCGCGAGCGTGACCTGGCCAGCGACGGACGTTTCCAAGTTCAAGTCGATGACGGAGAAATCATCCCACTTGTCAGTTCCGTCATCCCATGCCCAAATCCCTTGCTTGCCGGAATCCATCGCGTCGGTTGTGCTCCAAGTCAGCTTGCTGACTTCATTAACAAAAGCCTCGTAGTTTGAACCGCCTGTAACCACAATCTTGAGAACGTCGCCAGGAATCATCGTCAAGCCAGTTGAAGTGTAATTTGCCCAATCATTACCGTGGGAAGCAGCTAGTGTCCCAGGAATGTAGCGGACGAATACGTAGTCGGTAGAGGAAGCATAATTAGCAATCACCCCCCACTGCGTACTCACCGCCACCATAGTAGCTTCCACCGAAAATGAGTTGGTTGCCCCGTTCACATATACCTCGGCAGGATAAGCCGCCCCACTCATAGCGACCTGGTTCCCGCTTATAATAAAAACCCCACCATTTACCCCTGCTTGCCAGGCCCCGCCTTCATCAGGAGTGTGGCTGGTAAGCGGCGTGCTGTCACTATCCGTAAACGTGTCCCGAGCCGAGATTCCTCCCGAACTGAACATGGTTACATCTGACCAATTCAACTGCCCATCCCCCCCCCGACCAATCGGTTTGACTCCAGGGGGACTCGGCTGCAAGAATCCTAGGCAATATTAACTCTGAAACCGTTAAATAGAATCCAGCCAAAAGGCCTATTTAAATACAAACAAGTCCAAACAAATTCAGGTGGAATCTGCTAAGTCGGAATCGTGGTTCAAATAAGTACCTTTCTGCAGAATGGAATAAATGAGCGAAGTGGGCGAAGTTTGGTACTAAAGAAAACTGTAACCAAGAAACTCGCCGCAGGGTAAATTTACGGCTTTCAGAACCGAAACTGCCAGCTCTGTAGTTGTTAAACCTAAGCCGACGCCTTTTTTTTACTCGGGCAGGATACATCTTTTTAATTAAATCTTAAAATGAGGTGGGGAATCAACGATGGTAAAAACGTATCTGGAAGCTTAGGCCGACAGTATCTGGTACAACCCTGGATTTTAAATTCAGCAACTAACGCGTAACTTCTGCTTCGTAAAATTTCGTACGTTCTCCGCGGAAATGTAAGGGAAGTTCTCCGGTTGGACCGTTTCTGTGCTTAGCGACGAAAAGCATCACATTCTCGCGGTCGTCGGGATCTTCACGGTACAAAAACATCACAATATCCGCATCCTGCTCAATAGAACCAGATTCTCTCAAGTCAGAAAGCTGGGGTCTCGACTCCCCTCGCTGTTCAACCGCTCGCGATAGCTGAGAAACTGCTAAAACTGGAATATCAAGCTCTCGGGCGATGTTCTTAAGAGCCTGGGAAATCTCTGAAACCTCCTGCACCCGGTTTTCCCAGGTTCGCCCACGGGCGAGCTGGAGATAATCGACTATAAGAAGCTGAATCCCGTATTCCATTTGAATTCTTCTCGCCCGCGTTCTCATCTCCATAACCGACAGAGCTGGAGTGTCGTCTATATAAATCGGGGCCTCGGCCAAAACCCCCATCGCCTCGCCCAGCTTTTTGAAATCCTCCTCGTCCAAGCGCCCCGTGTTCAACTTCCAAGCGTCTATATCGGCTTGGGCTGACAGGAGTCTGTGGACCACCTGGTTTCTCGAGGTTTCCAAGGAAAACACTCCGACGGGTATTTTCTTCGCAACCGCAGCGTGCTGGGCAACGTTTAAGGCGAGAGAGGTCTTACCCAATGAAGGCCGCGCCGCCAGAACCACCATATTGGAGCGTTGCAAGCCTCCCAAACGCTCGTCCAGAGACTTAAAACCAGTCGGGATCCCCAAAATCGCGTCGGGATTTTTCTGCAGCTCATCTAGTCGATCGAAAGCCTCTTCCAGGTGACCCTTTATATGAGAGAAAACGGAACGGTCTCTAGTTTGGGAGATGGAAAAAAGGGAGCTTTCGGCTTTGTCTACCAAATCCTCAATGGCTATACTTTCGTCAAAGCCGCTCTCGGCTATATCGGAGGAGACACGAATAAGTTCTCTTTTTATAGCATTGTCATAAACTATCCTACCGTAATGGTTAACATGGGAGGAGGTTGGAACTGCGTCGGTTAACTCCGTAAGGTAAGCCGCTCCTGCTACATCCTTCAGCTTTTTCTTTTTCCTAAGCTCCGAGGTGACGGTTATCAGATCCGCCGGCTCAGACTTTCCATAAAGGGATAATATCGCGTCGAATATGGTAGCGTGCGCACCCCGATAAAAATGATCGGGCTTAAGAAAATCGACAACCTTGACAACGGCGTCTTTGTCTATAAGAAGCGCTCCCAAAAGGGATCGTTCGGCGTCAAGGTCGTGTGGTGGTATCTTTGGTTCAGCCATTGGTTCTTGCGAGAACTACCACTTCCGATTCCTCAGGTAACCCTTTGCTCGAGATACTAAGCTCCTTTTTCACTCCCGGCTCCTCGATCCCCATCTCTTCTAAAAACGCTGATACCGGCTGCAAGTCCCCAAACGTCTTATCCATCCCCTCTACAAGATAGTGCATAGGTACAATGTAATTTGGCTCAAGCTGAGCTGCGACCTTCGCCGCGTCTTCCGCCCCAATGGTGTAGACTCCCCCAACCGGGACGAAAAGAACATTCAGTTCGCCTATCTCCTCAACTACCCGCTCGCTTAAAACGTGTCCCAAATCTCCAAGGTGAAGAAGTGTCACGTCCTCAACCTGCAGGAGAAATACGGTATTTGTCCCGCGCTCCTTACCTTCCTTGTCGTCGTGGAAGGTCTTAAAACCGCGTACCTTAATGCCCCCAACCTCATATTCTCCTGGGGCGTCGATTATAAAAGGTTCGCCGGATACGCCTTCAAGATACCTGTGATCGAAGTGATCGTGAGAGGACAAAACCACGTCGGCTTGCACTTTGGGGAAGGTGAGACCAACCTTATCGGGGTCAAAAGGGTCGGCAACAACGGTCGCGTCCTTGGTTGAGATTTTAAAGCTGGAATGCCCCAAGTATTCTATCTTCATGGTCATCATTAATATAAACCATGGGACGAGCGTTAGCAATGATTGAAACAAAAGGGTCGGCACCTTAAACAGGAATCCGACCCTTGGCGAAAACTAATCCTCCTTCTCCTCCTCAACCCACCCCAGAATCTCCATATCGTCGGGGTAGGGGGAGCTTTGATCGTAGCGAGCCGTTAGCTGAAACGTGTCCCCATTCGAACAGTATCCGGATATCTCCTCCTCACTGTCCATATCTCCCACCGAGAGGTTTACCCGTATCAGTTCGCCGCACACGAAGCAAGCCGCCTCGACGGTAGCGCCTCCGGTGTGAAATTGCACACCGACGTTCTTGAGGTCTTCCCGAAAGATAAGCTCCGGCATCTCTCTCATTCCTTTCTTCTTAAGTTTAAGTGGATGTAACAAGTTTAATCCTTGAGATTTTCTGTGTCAATACTATGGGGTTGGAGAGCATCAGACCGTTAGTTTGTAGCACGCCCTATCTGGTATCCTATATCTGAAAATGAAAGTCCAAACCCTTAAAGGATTTCGCGATATCACACCCCCCGAAGCCCTTAAACGTGGGCGGGTTCTCTCGTTGGTCAAGAGCGTCTTCAAATCCTACGGGTTCACACCTCTTGAAACCCCGACAATCGAGTATCTCGAGGTTCTTGAGGGTAAATACGGGCAGGAGGGGGAGAAGTTGATGTACAGATTCAAAGACCGCGGCGGTCGCGATGTCGCGTTGCGTTACGACTTCACGGTGCCCTTGGCCCGATACATCGCACAAAACAGCGGGAAAATTACCTTCCCCTTCAAGCGCTATCAGATAGGGAGCGTTTTTCGCGCAGAAAAGCCCCAGGCCGGTCGCTATCGCGAATTCACCCAGGTCGACGTCGACACGGTAGGAATCGATAGCACACTCGCCGATGCCGAGATCTTGGCGGTATTCGCCACGGCTCTTGCGGTCCTGGGGGTTAAAAAATTCACCATCAAGGTGAACGATCGAGATATTTTTAAAACACTTCCCAAAAAAGCTGTCAGAATTTTGGATAAGCTCGACAAGATTGGGGAGGCAGGGGCCAAGAAAGAACTCGAAAAGGCAGGTTTCGACGCCCAAAATACGCTCCGGGAAATCAAAAAAGCGAAACCTACCAAGAGGATAGAGGAAATCTTCGCACTGCTTGACGAGTACGGTATCGACCGCAAGCTCGTGGAGTTTACCCCCACTCTCGCCCGAGGCCTTGACTATTACACAGGAGTGATTTTTGAGATTATAACCCCTACGAGTCGCGGTGCCATCGCGGGCGGAGGGCGCTACGACGAGATGATTGGAATGTTCCTACCTGCCGGCAGGCAAAGTTCCGGAACTAGGATTCCCGCCGTGGGCTGTTCTTTTGGGCTGGATAGGTTGATTGAGGTCGTGCCGACGAAAACCCTCGAGGAGATACCCTTTGAACCGCAAGTTTTGGTTACCATTTTTTCAAAAGAACTCACCGGAAAATCTATCGAGCTTTTTGACCAGGTACAGGCGACCGGTACGGAAGTGGAGCTTTACCTCGACCCAAATGAAAAACTGGAGAAGCAGCTAAAATACGCCGATCGAAAAGGTATAACCTACGCCCTCATCTTGGGACCCGAGGAGGCTAAAGCGGATAGCGTAACCGTCAAGGATCTCAAAAAAGGAACTCAGCGCACCGTAACCACTCAGAATCTAATAAATCTTCTTTCTGCGCCGGCGCCTTAAACCTAACAATGCACGGAAGATCATTTGCTTACACGACGCTTCTTCTAACCGCCGCGATTTGGGGCGTTGCGGGTCCGGTAATCAAATTTACACTCGGCGGAATCGCCACCTTGAACTTCCTTACCTACCGATTCGCAATCTCCGCAGCTCTGGCTTTGTTAAGTGTTCCCTTCGGAGGTCTCAGACTACCAAAAGATAGGAAAACGCTTGCTCTCGTAGCGCTTTACGGATTTTTAACCACAACGGTCGCTCTAGGTCTACTTTTTCTGGGACTCGAGAAAACCACCGTTTTGGAGATGACCTTCCTCACACTTATTGGTCCTCTTCTAATTGTCACAGCCGGAGCGCTTTTCCTGCGCGAGCATGTAACCCGCCGGGAAAAAACCGGAATCGCAATAGCCCTTGTGGGAGTTATCTTGACCACCCTGGAACCCATACTGCGAAACGGAGCGTCGGTCTCTCAGGTGACCGGTAACCTCCTCATCATTCTCTACCTCCTCGCAAACACCGCTTCGGCGGTCTTAGTTAAAAGACTTATGCGAGCAGGAATCCCGCCGGTTAGCCTAACTAACTTTTCCTTTATAATCGGTTTTTTGACTATCCTACCCCTCTCCCTCCTCGGTGGAGGGTTGGGAGGTATCACATCGGCAATCCGAGGTCTGGACCTCCCGTACCATCTGGGGGTGCTTTATATGGCGGCGCTTTCAGGAAATTTGGCCTATGCCCTTTGGGCGCGCGCTCAGCGCACAATTGAAATCGGAGAAGCCGCACTTTTCTCCTACCTCTACCCAGTTTTCGCCGCGCCTCTGGCGATATTGTGGCTCGGGGAAAAGATTACCTTGCCGTTCGTCGCCGGAGCGGTTATTATCTCACTTGGCGTATTTATCGCCGAATATCGTAGCTCCCTCCGAAAGCCCAAGACCTGATCGCCGATTACTGCCTACTGTTCACTGATCACTGCTCACTGTTCGCTAATTTCTGTGATATCATACCCCTGTCATGCCTAAAACGGATTTGCATCCCAAGTACTACCCGGAGGCCAAGGTGACCTGCGCCTCTTGTAAAAATACCTTCACCGTAGGCTCGACACTTCCCGAGTTGACGGTCGAGGTGTGTCACAATTGTCATCCCTTCTTCACCGGAAAAGAGGTCTTGATCGACACCGAGGGACGGGTTGAGAAATTCCAGAAGAAAAGAAAAGCGGCGGAAGCTCGAAAAACTAAGATTGAAGCCAAGACAAAAGTAAAGGAGAAAGAAGAGGAAGCCCCGAAACGACCGCTGACCCTTAAAGAGCTTTTGGAGGAAAGTTAGACCCCACTCTCTGGTATCCTTAAACTAGATATGGACAAGCAAACCGCAATCTTAGAAATTCGCGCCGGCACAGGTGGGGATGAGGCCGGGCTTTTTGCCGCCGACCTTTATCGCATGTACACTCGTTTTTCCACAAACCGGGGTTGGAAAACAAGAGAACACGATCGAAACGAGGGCTCACTAGGCAACATCAAGACCATAACGGCGGAGATTATGGGCAAGGGGGTGTATGACGTACTCAAAAACGAGTCCGGCGTTCATCGAGTACAAAGAGTACCCACTACTGAGAAGGGTGGGCGAATCCACACCTCAACCGCAACAATTGCCGTTTTACCTAAGGTGTCCCCTAAGGAGGTCGAGATAAATCCTAACGATCTAAAGATAGACACTTTTCGCGCCTCCGGTCACGGCGGTCAAAACGTGCAAAAAGTGGAAACCGCGGTTCGCATAACCCACCTGCCGACAGGAGTGGTCGTCGCCTGTCAGGACGAACGCTCCCAGGTGCAAAACAAGGAAAAAGCTTTGGAAATCTTGCGCTCCAAACTCTTTGCAATGATGAAGGAACAGCAGATCTCAAAAGTCGTAGAACTTCGCCGTATCCAGGTCGGTGGAGCCGAACGCGCCGAAAAGATAAGAACCTGGAATTTCCCCCAGGATAGGGTTACCGATCATCGCTTTGGGGTAAAGGCGTCAAATATCGAATCGTTGCTGGCAGGCAATCTAGATCCGCTCTTAAGGAAAATCTCCAAGAAGAGAAGGTAGCCTAGCCGGAAGGTGCCTCTCCCAATTCGGCTTTGAGCTCGATCGCATCCCCGTTCCTATACACCCCCAAGACGACTTCCTCCCCCACCTCGTAAGAGATGATGAGCTTTGCCAAAGTGTTTTTCTCATCTATCTTCACACCGCCAAAGGAGGTGATGACGTCACCCACCTCCACCCCCGCGCGCTGCGCCCCCGAACCATCGACGACCCCCTGAACAAGAACCCCTTGGGGTACATTTTGAACTTTGGCTGCGTCCTCGGAAATCACCGTGTAGCGCACCCCGAGGAAAGGTCTCACAATTCGGCCGGTTTGCTCAAACTGCTCAACAACAGGTGTAGCAAGATTTACAGGAATGGCAAAGCCGATATTCTCCGCCTCAGCCGCAACCGCCACATTTATTCCTACGACTTGAGCAGAGAGGTTAAGAAGGGGCCCACCCGAGTTTCCGGGATTTATAGCGGCGTCGGTTTGGATCACATCCTCAAGCTGCTCCGTTTGTCCACCCAAAGCAGAACCCGCGGTGATGCCCCTCCCAATTCCGGAAACAACACCGCGCGTTACGGTATTAGAGAAGCGCCCTAGGGCATTGCCGATAGCCACAACTGTCTGCCCAACTTTAAGCTGATCGGAGTCGCCGAGCGTGATGGTGGGAAGCCCGGAGGCGTCTATTTTGAGGATAGCCAAGTCGTAGGCGGTATCGAGGTGTATCTCTTTAACCTCGTACTCCGTCCCATCACCGGTTACGACAAAGTATTTGGTATCGCTTTCGGAAACTACGTGACGGTTGGTAAGAATTATGCCGTTTTCGCGAATTACAAAACCGGTACCTATCCCCTGCTTATCAGTTTGGACACCAAAAAACGGGGTGAGGATTGTCTGTTCAGCAACGACGGAGACGACGGCGGGAGAAGCCGTATCAACGACCGATATAACTGCTTCCTCTTCGGTCACGATTTTTTGAACTGTAACGATCTCGAGCTTGGTCAAACGCTCCTGGAGAAAAGAGGATATAGGAGCTCGGTAGAGATAGATCAGTATCCCTACGATCAGAACGAGGAAGATCAAAAGGTGTTTCTTCTTAATCCTTACAGGCAGGTTTAACTCCATTTATAAAATTATAGTAACAGGTCCGTCCGTGACCGATTCAATCTCCATATAAGCTCCGAAACTCCCGGTTGAAACCTTTATCCCTTCTTCCTTTAACTTATCCAAAAAAAGCTCATAAAGGCGTTTGGCAAGATCGGGATCAGCGGCTTTGACAAATGACGGGCGGCGGCCGTAGCTCGTATCGGCCAAGAGGGTGAACTGGGAAACCACTAATACCTCCCCCGAAACATCCTTAATTGATAAATTCATCTTGCCTTTCGCATCAGCCATAATCCTAAGGTTTACCAATTTATGAACTAGAGTATCCACTTGTCCCTCGTCGTCGTCTTGTCCAACCCCGAGAAGCACAAACAGACCAGGGCCTATCGCGCCAACTACCTTGCCGTCGACCAAGACTTTTGCCTGTTTCACGCGCTGGATAACTAGTTTCATAGGGATGTACGACCTACCTCACTTTAAAAGTTCTAATGCCTTATCTAACTGGGGGTCGCGTTCTGCGTTTATATCCTCCTCGCTGAGCGCGACGTTGTAGTCCGGCTCAAGGCCGTCCTCGTGAACCCAAACCCCCCTAGAAGTCAACCATTTTGCAACCGATATGTGCAAGCCCGAACCGTCCTCAAAGTCAACCGCATCCTGGACCGTTCCCTTCCCAAAAGTCTTCTCCCCGACGAGCTTAGCTCCTGTTCTTTCTGAAAGAGCCGCCGCCAGAATCTCGGAGGCGGATGCGGAGCCTCCGTCTATCAAAACTATTATCTTCACACCAGAAAAAGCGTGGTCGTTGGTCGTGGATTGGGAGGACAGTGATTTTCGGGTCCCACTAGAGTCCTCCTGGATTACAACGGTTCCTCTCTCCAAAAACTCCGACGCCAAATAGACCGCCGATGAGAGGTAACCGCCGGGGTTACTCCGAAGATCCAAAACAATTCCTCTGATATCTGATCCCTGGTCTCTAATCCCTCCAACCACCTCGTCCCACTCCTCGTTCGTCCCTTCTCCAAAACGTGAAACCTTGATGTAGTAAATCCCGTCACCCTTCTGCTGCCAACTGACGCTCTCGACCTTTATCTGCGCTCTGGTTATGGTTACTTCAAAGGAAGGGTCGTTATCCCGCTGAAGCGTCAAAACAACCGAGGATCCCGCTGCACCGCGGATTTTGGCAACCGCCTCGGCGATAGTTACTCCCACAGTTGTTACTCCATCGACCTCCAAAATCTTATCGCCAGCTCGAACTCCAACTGCTTTGGCTGGGGAACCATCCAGAGGGGCAACGATTATGAGCTGATCGTTTCTTATCCCAATCTCTGCACCTATCCCCTCGTAAACCCCATTCAAACTCTCCTCAAACTGCTCGTTTTCCTGAGGATCGAGAAACGAAGTATATGGATCGCCGAGCGCTTCAACCAACCCCGATATCGCCCCGTAAAGAAGTTTTGTTCCGTCGACCGGTCTAAAAAGATAATCGGTGTTTATTCGCTCGATAACCTCCCAAAGAAGTGAAAAGTCAACCGTCGAGGAAGGAGGGGTTTTGTTTTCGACTTTAATTGTGGGAGGGTTGAGCTTAAGACTCAGCTCAAGTCCAGAAAACCCAAGCTGCCAACCGGCCGCGAAGACAAAAAGGAAGGCCAAAATTAAAAAAAGATTGCTTTTGAGAAACCGTTTGAGACGCATGACTAGGTTAGTCTAGCAAAAGAAAGAGTTACGCAACGATTCGGTAAGGAATTGTTCCAAGGTTTCGGCCACGTTTGATGGCTTGGCTCAAACGGCGCTGGTGGCGGGCGCAGAGCCCCGAGCGCGAGCGCGGTCTAATTTTGCCCCGACGGGTCAAGAAGCGCTTGAGGATTTCGGCGTCAGCTTCCACAGGGTCTACCTCTTTCTCACAGAAATAACAACGAGAACGGACCTTGTGAACTCTTCGATATCGCGGTCTAGAACGGGATTTCGTCTTCGGAGATTTCCTCGGCATTTTTTTCCTTATTCCTGGGCTTACTCTTAACCCCACCTGCCGGCTTTTTCGCTTTTGGTTCCTCCTCGATAATCACTTCTTCCTCGCCGGTTGCGGCTGCGTTGGCATCTTCGCCTTCGACCTTACCGCGAGAAAGAAGTATCATGTCCTCCGCCACAATCTCAGTTCTTTGTCGCGTCACCCCGTCTTTTCCCTCCCAACTGCGGGTTTGCAGACGCCCTTCAAGGTGCACCTGGCTACCTTTTTTAAGTAGTTGAGTGCAGATTTCAGCGAGTTTACCCCATGCAACGACGTTATGAAACTCCGTGTCTTCCTGTTGCTGTCCATCTTTATTGGTCCAACGACGGTTGGTTGCGACACCGAAAGTCGTAACAGACTGTCCGTCCGGGGTGTAGCGCATCTCAGGATCGCGAGTGAGGTTTCCAAGAATTGTAGCTTTGTTTATCGACCTTGCCATAAAAGATAGTTAGATATTAACACGCCTACCAAGCGATTATCCCTCCTTGATCTTGACCACCATACTTCGCAAGAAACCCTCAGCTTGCAAAATCTCGCGCTTGAGGTCGCCGACCTTACCCTTAGGGAGTTCTAAAATAAACTCTTCAAAGTTTGCCTGCTCGGACCCACCTACCTGGTAAGCGAGGCTCTTTATACCCCGGCTACTGCTTTTTACAACCTTCCCTCCGGCTTTTTTTGCGGCGGTTTCGATTTTCCCGCTTAACCTTTTGGACTGAGCCGCTGAAATATCCGGTTTAAGCCCTGCGATTAACTTGTACTTTTGAAGCTCCATTGCCTTTTGATATTAGAATAAGAACTGCCCAAAGGCAAGGAGAGGGCGAGGCGATCCACAAGCCAAGCGGAGACGACGTTTCCGCGAAGGTACGAACCGAGAGCTCAATCTTTTACCTTTTTTACCACCGGTCCCTCTTCGGAATCTTCCACCCGATAGCCGAGTTGCTCAACATGATCGCGAATCTTATCGGATTCCTCCCAATTACCCTCCTCCCTTAACCTTTCGCGCTCGTCAATTAACTTCCGGACCTCCTCGGGCACCTCAACCTGCCCAACCTCCGAAAGCTTTAGTCCAAAAACTTTATCCATCTTCAAAAGTGTTTTCATCTTAGAGTGGGTAGGAAGATCTTTGACCTTGACCAGCTCCCACATAAGGGCTACGGCTCCGGGGATATCCAGATCGTCGTTTATCATCTCCTCAAATTTATTCTCGTACTCGGCGCAGCCTACCCGTCCCGGTGAGTCCCATGTGGATATCTCGTCGCGTAGTTTGTCGAGAGCTTTTTGTGCCGCCTCAAGCGAAGCCCAAGTGAAGTTGAGCTCGCTTCTATAATGCGCCGTAAGCACGAGATATCTAAACGCAAGGGGATAATAATCTTTTTGCACTATCTCATCAAACCGTATGTAATTTCCCAGGGATTTAGCCATCTTCTGTCCCTCTACGGTCAGGAGACCCGCGTGGACCCAATAGTTGACAAAACGTTTACCGCTCACCGCCTCCGATTGAGCTATCTCGTTTTCGTGATGAGGAAATCTCAAATCGAGAGCTCCCCCGTGAATGTCCAAGGTTTCCCCCAAATGCTCACGACTCATAACCGAGCACTCTATGTGCCATCCCGGGCGTCCCTTTCCCCAGGGAGAGTCCCAAACGGCCGAAACCTCCTCATCGCCCTCTTGGGATCCCTTCCACAAGGCGAAGTCTGCCGCTTCTTCCTTCTCGTGTTTATCGACGTCGACACGGGTTCCCGTCTTTGCTTTTTTTAGCTTAATTCCTGAAAGCTTGCCGTACTTTTTAAACTTGGAGACGTCAAAATAAACAGAGCCGTCGCGTTCGTAAGCGTACCCTTTATCGATCAGGTCCTGGACCATCTTAATAATCCCCCCTATCTGCTCCGTAACTCTCGGGAATAAGTCGGGCGGTTCAACATTAAGTCTCCCAAGATCCCTGTAAAACTCTTCGATGTAGCGGTTGGCGAGCTTCTTGATGTCCGTCCCTTGCTTTCTAGCCTCCTCAATCATGTCGTCATGGACGTCGGTGATGTTTAGGACGTGGCGGACTTTATACCCCCCGTACTCCAAAACCCGCTTGAGAAGATCAAAGTTGACGTAGGTTCTAGCGTGACCGACGTGAGAGGGCCCGTAAACGGTCGGACCGCAGGTGTACATAGTGACGCGTTTGGGATCTTGGGGTCTAAATTCTTCCTTTTTTCGCGTTAAAGAGTTGTAGAGTTGCATTTAGTATTCCTTTCTGCCTTCAAGAGCTTTAGAAAGAGTGAGTGTGTCAGCGTATTCCAAATCCCCGCCGGTCGGTATCCCGCTCGCCAGCCGAGTGATCATGAGCTTACTTTTAACTGTTGGCCCTGCCTTGCCGGCAGGCAGGTGTTCACTGATTACTTTTTTTATATACATCGCCGTCGCCTCACCCTCCAGCGATGGGTTAGTCGCCAAGATGATCTCCCTGATCTCTGATCTCTGATCTCTGATTCTCGAGATTAGTTCACTAATCTTTAGATTTTCCGGACCGACGTGCTCCAAAGGAGCGATTGCCCCATGAAGAACGTGGTAGAGACCGTCGTATTTACCCATTCGCTCAAACGATAAAAGGTCGAGCGGATCCTCGACCACGCAGATAGTGGACTCGTCACGCGCGTCGTCGGAACAAACTGAACACAGTATCTGCTGGTTACTGGTCTCTGGTCTCTGGTCACTGCTTTCCGCTATGTTAAAGCAACGCTCACAAAGCTGGATCTTATCCCCTAAATCCAGAACCGCCTGTCCCAAAAAACGCCTCTGGCCTTGCGGGACGCGAAGAAGGTAAAAGGTCAAACGGGCCGCCGTTTTGGGACCGATTCCGGGCAGCTTTTCAAATGCTTCGAGCACGTTTTCTATAGCCTTGGGGAGTTTCATTATTTCTTACTTTTATTCCCCGCGAGTTCAACCTTAACCTTTAAGGGCTTACCGTAAACCTGCTTCATGGCCTGCTCAAGAAGCTTTTTGTTCCGAGCGTCTTCAAGACGCTCTTTGTGAAAGTCGTAGAAAGCTTGTATTGTGACGGTTTTCCCGGTAACTTTGCCTAACCGGCAGGAACGAAGAAGTGCCTCAACCGAGTGGTTGAGGGGTTTCACCGCCGCCATCAGCTCAGACCATTTGTCGTCTAGCTGTCTAGTTCTCTGGTTGGTTGTTTTTCCGGTCTTATCAGTACCTGCTTCACCTATATCACTTGTCACCTCCACAACCGCAACTTCCAAGGGAAGTATGGGAATTGCCGCCTGCGATATGTACTCGTAAGATTGAGTAAATTCATTAATCATCGTATCCAGCTTTTGTGGGGTTATTTCTTGTGCCTGACGGTTCAATGTTTCGTACTGTTCGCGACCAACCTCAATGAGATCGTCCCCTACCCCAGCTTTGATTAGGAGAATATTTCGCAAATACTCTAAGATCGTGATCGCCAAATTCTCCATCTCAACACCCTTGTTATAAAGACTATTTACGAGAAAGAGTGCTTGGGAGGTATTACCTTCAATGAGGTAATTGAAAAAATTCCCAAGATCCGAAAGCCGAGCTGCTCCAATCAAATCATCAACCTTCTGCCCCCCGGTCAAAACCTGCTCAAGAAGTGTCTCCGCGTCGCGAAAGCCTCCTCCCGCCGCTTTGGCGATTTGCTCTAGATCCTCGGCAGATATTTTCACTTTTTCTTTTTTGGCTATGCTTTCAAGCTTATCGACAATCAGAGAAACAGAAGCACGCTCGAAGTTAAACCGCTGACAGCGTGAACGTATCGTGTCCGGCAGCTTATGAGGTTCGGTAGTGGCCAGAACAAAAACGACATGTGAAGGCGGCTCCTCGAGAGTCTTAAGAAGCGCGTTGAAGGCCTCGGGCGTCAACATATGCGCCTCATCCACAATATAGACCTTAAAATGCCCATGCGAAGGAGCTAAACGCACTTTCTCCCTCAAAGCGCGGATGTCATCTATCCCACGGTTCGAGGCGGCGTCGATCTCTATAAGATCGACGAACCGTCCATCTTGGATTTGACGACAAGGTGGGCACTTGCCGCAGGGCTCACCGGCCTTTGGTTTTTCGCAGTTTATGGCTTTAGCCAGAATTCTAGCGGTTGTAGTTTTGCCAGTTCCACGAGGACCTGCAAAAAGGTAGGCGTGGCCGACCTTACCCTCGCGGACCTGATTAAGGAGAGTCTTCTTGGTGGTATCCAAACCGACGAGCTCGGAAAACTTCTGGGGACGATAGACTCGATAAAGCATCACCTAGATATTAAGACACAACCAACCATAAGCACAAGGGTAAAACAGATCAACCCCTTATTTTTGCTTTCCAGATATCCAATCTAAAACCTTGGGGATGGAGTCTTCGATAGCCTCGTCAATAAGCTTTTTCTCCTTCGGCGCAGGCTTCCCCAAAACGTAATCCTCACCTTCTCCATTGGGTTTTCCGATTCCAATTCTCAAGCGCCAGAAATCCTGCGTTCTCAGTTCGTCGACGACGCTCTGAACCCCCTTGTGTCCGGCAGAAGAGCGGCCGAACTGTAGTTTCCACTTTCCAGGATCGAGATCGAGATCATCGTGAACGATGAGTAAGTTAGTAGTTGGTAGCGAGTAGTTAGTAACTAACTTTTTAACCTCTCGACCTGATTCGTTCATAAAGACCGAGGTTTTGTAAAGCTTTACTTGGTCTCTAATCTCTGGTCTCTGATCTCTAGCCGCGTCAATGAACCATTGACCGACATTGTGACGGGTATTGTGATACTCCTTCCCAGGGTTTCCCAAACCTACGATAAGCTTCATCTTCTCAAATATAGCTTAAAGAAAAAGGAGCGCGGGGGAAGTCGCGCTCTTTTATGGTGGTGGCTCGCATGGAGCTAGACTTCGGCCTGCTCCCTCGCCAATTCCTCCACGATCGAATGCCAACTCTCGCCGATTCCAGTTCTTTGGAGAAGCCGTGACTTTAACCTCCTCACGTAAGGAAGGCATCTTGACTCTATTGCCCCCTCCTCTACAACCGTCTCCAAAATGGCTCGAAAGCACCCCTCTCTCGTCTCTCGCAAATACTCATCTCGTTTGGAACCTAGAATACCTAAGGTCGCCAAGAGCAGATCGTCCAGCTCCAAGAAGTCTTGAAGCGCCTTCATGTTGTCGGCGTTTACCAGACATCTCCGAAGTCTTTGGTGGTAGATCCGGGAATCCAAAAATCTCTCGGCGGCTTCGAACAAAACCTCAAAATCCTGGGCCAGTTCCACAAGCCCCGAAACAAAGGTGCCGCTTTCCACTTTGCACCTCCCGCCTGTCCGCTCTTCCCCGGCTCGCTTTGCCGCTCCGCATTGGGATTTCGGAGCAACCACTTTAGCCAGCAGATACAGATTGGCTCAATTATACCAACGGGGAAGCTGAATTAATCCTCGTGGACGCCGATCAGATGTTTTATGCCGTGAATGACGAGTTGGTTTATCTGCTCCTCGACCGTTACCTCATTATTTTTGGCGAGCTTGCGGGCCTCACTCTTGCAAATCAAGACTTCCCCCAAGAGCATACCCTCATCCGTCGGTTCGAAATACGAGAACGACAAAACCGCGGGGGTATAGTTCTGACCCCTCCGCTGTCTATTCAATCCTCTAATTTCTTTAGGAGAAACAAAGTTTACCTCGACGGTGAATTTCATTTGGTTAGACGTTCCTGGACGAGTTTGGAGACCAGAGAACCGTCCGCCTTTCCCTTCACCTGCGCCATAACGGCGCCCATAACCTTCCCCATATCTTGGGGGCCGGAGGCGCCGACCTGCAATATCGCCGCGTCAACAATCTTTCCTATCTCCTCCCCGCCCATCTGCTCCGGGAGGTAAGATTGGATAGCCTCAAGCTCGGCCTGCTCCTTTTTAACCAAGTCATCGCGGCCCCCTTTTTTGTACGCCTCTATCGATTCCCGGCGTTGTTTGACTTGTTTATTCAGAACTTGAGCGAGCTCCTCCTCCGTCAACACGGCGTCTTTGCCCTTGGCGATTTCGGCATTATGGATCTCCGACAGCAAGTAGCGCAGCGTTAACGCCAAAACCGTGTCTCCGGCTTTAAGGGCTTCGGTCAAATCGTTTTTTATTCTCTCCAGCGTTTCCATCGTAACTATTCCTACTCTCTACTCCTATTCCAGCTCCTCCTTCTCCCGCTCAATCATCCGTTGTTTTTGAGATTTTTTTCGCTTCTTTGTTTCCGAGGGCTTCTCGTAAAATTCGCGGCGCCTCAGTTCCAACAAAATTCCCTCCTTCATAACCTCCCGGTTAAAACGGCGCAGCGCCTCCTCCAACGACTCCCCCGGCTTTAAAGTTACCTTGGCCATTGTTCTGCTGACGCAGAATTACCAATTTCCAAATTCCGATTAACAAATATTTGCTAATTGACAATTGACTATCTGGTAATTTCACGTCTTTATGAAAACACCTCCTTTACTCGTAGTGAGCTTGTTGAATCTAAACATGCTGAACCTCCGTCGGTGACTTCCAACCTCCAATAAAATGAACGTGAATGTGGTCGGGGCTCACGGTCGCCGTGTGCCCTGCGTTCATAACAAGCTTGTATGAATCTTCGATTTCTAACTTTTTGGCGAGCTGTCTCGTTAGAGTAAATAGTTTACCCATTATATTTTCGCGCTTAGCCAGATCCCCACCCATCGGGCCTATGTGATCCTTAGGAATAATAAGAAGGTGTATAGCTGACGAGGGTTTGATATCGCGAACCACAATAAACTCCTCATCTTCAAATTCCACCTTCTCATCTTTCTTACCCGCAGCTATATCGCAAAAAAGGCATTCCTTTTCGGTTTCTACTGTTCTTTGGTGCTTCATGTTTTTCCTCCCGGTTCCGCTTTGGTACCACCCAAGATATGCATGTGCTCGTGCTCAAAGTGGTTGTAACCTGCACCGTTATTGACGAGCTTGTATCCGCTCTTGTCCAAACCCAAGTGCCTAATCGTCTCCCAAACCGCCCACATCATCTCGTCCCAAAAGCCTTTGTGTTTGCCCGAAATGGTATCGGGTTTCTCCCGATGAGTTTTATCTAAGACCAGGATGTGAACCGGGGCGACCGGGAACTTATTCTCAATAACTAGAAAGTTATCCGTCTCCAATACTTTCTTAGACGGTTCTGCCCCCGTAACTATCTTGCAGAAAAGGCAATCTTCTTGCATATCATCCTTCCTTGTATATCTTTTTAATTTTACCAGCGAGTTTTTCAACCGGAACGACCTCGCTCCTCTTGTCTTTCCTTGAGGAAACCTCTACACCACCTTCCTCCAAGCTCTTCTTCGAAACAACCACTCGAACGGGGATTCCTATAAGGTCTGCGTCTTTGAGCTTGACTCCCGCAGTTTCGTCCCTATCGTCGAACAAAACCTCAAGTCCAGAGTGCTCCATAGTATCGTAAAGCTTTTCGGCTGCCTCCTCACCCCCCGCAAGAGACACCAGATGAACGTCAAAAGGGGTTACCTCTCGCGGCCAAAGGATGCCGCGCTTGTCGTGGTGTAGCTCTACTATGGTCGCCATAACCCGCGCGGGGCCTATGCCGTAACTTGCAAACCATGGATATTTTTTCTTGCCGTCCTGGTCGGCGAAGGTAACACCCATAGACTTGGCATACTTTTGGCCCAAGGGGAAAATGTTTCCAACCTCAATAGCGCTTCCTTCCTTAATTTTTCCTTTTTTACAAGCCGGGCAAGCACCGCCTTTTTTGCCCTTGAAAACCTCCTTGTTTTGAGCAAAGCCGCAGGAGGAGCAGTAGTAAATTATATCCTCACCTGCGGGGGATAGAACTTGAAATTCGTGGGTATAGTTCTCGGTAAAAACGCCACCCGAGGCCTCGACCACCTTGGCGTCCAAGTCCATACGCCTGAAGCTCCTAAGATATGCGTCCTTGACTTGCCAATAGTAGTCGTACATATCGCCCTCTGAGACGTGGGCGGAGTACAAGTCCTTCATCATAAACTCCCTCGTCCTCAAGACGCCACCGCGAGGCCGCGGCTCGTTACGGAATTTGGTCGAGAAGTGGTAAACCTTGACGGGGTAGTCCTTATAAGAGGAGGTATGCTTGCCCAAAAGGTCCATCACTATCTCCTCGTGGGTGAAGGAAAGACCAAACTCGCGCCCCCTCTTGTCCTTAAACTGGTACATAATCTCCTTTACCCCCGGGTCATCCCAACGCCCCGTTCGGTTCCAAACCTCTTTGGGGTGCATCAAGGGCATGAGCATCTCCTGCGCCCCTGTTTTGTCGAGCTCCTCGCGTATTATGTCGTTGATTTTGGAGACCACCCGCCAGCCCAAAGGGAGAAGGGTCCAGGAACCAGCCATGAGCTGATCGACAAAGCCACCGCGAGCCAAAAGTTTGTGAGAGGCGATTTCCGCCTCCTTGGGCGCCTCCCGGAGAGATTTGCCCAAAAGTTTTGCGTATCGCATCAGGAAAAGATTATCACAATTTCCCCAGGAAATTGCTAGGTTCGCAAAGCGAGCCGTCCGATTAGGCTACTCTAAGATCCAATAGTTAATGCGAACGTCTTTTGCTGCTGGTTCACCGAGCACGATATCAAAGCCTTCCCCCTCCTTAATCTCAAATCCAACGGGTTCGGGGTTCTCCGGAGTGAGCAGCACCTTCGACTCCCCAGACGCATCCGGATACTCTACAAAAACCCGCGTCTCTCCCTCCAAAACCACCGCCGTCCCGGCTTGAGGCCCGGTAACGCGGACCTGACCCGCCTCCAAAACGTCGGTCTTGACGAAGACGGCGGTCAGGTTCTCGATGAACGCGGAGGCGAGTTCAGCGGTCCTGGCCCGTATGCCTTCGAAAACCGCCCCCACGGAGACCGTCAACCGCGCAAACACCCCTTCCTCGGCCTCCACCTTAGGCAGAATCTTAACGGTCTGGGCAGGGTCTAGGGTTTGGGGTTCAGGGTCTAGTGCTTCCTGTTCCTCCTCACTGTTCACTGTTGACTGTTCACTGTCCACTATTTGGGCAGCATCCCCATCGGTATCGACCAAGACCTTGGGATCGGCCCAGATGACTGTAATGAAGGATTCGATGGCGGCGGTAGGAGATACTGGATCCCAGGACTCAAGAGCTTTGGCGACGATGAATCCGGGGGAGGTTGCTTTTTGAGCCATTCCGGGGTGGGTTTCTGATGATGTGAGGAGATCCCCGGCTTGGATGGATTGAGAGTCGGGAGCAATCTTGACCGGGACTCGTCCAGAGAGTCCAACCAGGCGCCTGTCATCACGGGGAATACCAAGCTCAACCCCAGCACGGGTTGAGATTATTCCCATAAGCCGCTGATCTGATAAAGTATCTGCTTTCTTTATAGAAGGAACCCCCGCCTCATCCTTACCTCCCGAGATAGAAACAACGTCCCCAGCCTCGATTGACAGATCATCAACCGGATACCACTCTGCAAGGTCAGCTCCAAAGACTATCGCCTCCAACCGAACGTTCTGCTCCTCCCCGGTGAAGTTATAGAGCCTAACCGTGTTGTTGTCTGGTTGGACGGTTTTGTAGCCGGTTTTGTAGGAGAAGTTGACGTTGTGCAGTTTAGGTTTGAATGCAGGATCCGTAGTAGTTAAAACCACACGATACTGCGTGTAGTCGTTAGGAGTGGAGGTGATCGTAGATCCCTTTTCGTTGGTTAGGTAACGATCGGCGGTGACGTTGTCAAATCGAAATGTATGTACGGTTGTGCCTAAACTTGTAATTCTCAGTTTAGTTACAGTATTTCTTGAGTCCCAAGGAATATCGGTGATGTCCCAGTAGACCTTCTGCCAAACAGCGGCTTTGTCGATAGTAATGTTTTCTTCTTGCTCCGTCGCAGCAGACTCGCCGAACCCGAATTTAATAGTGTTTCCAGCTTGATTAGCCTGAACCCAAAAAGTGATGTAATCGTAGGAAGAAATATCCTTCGCAGAGATGGTTGCTTCCGCATAACCACCGGTGGCACTGGTAACAACCTTTGTTGTATTTCCCGACGTCGTCTCATTTTCGTCTTCAAAGTAATCAATGTTTCGGGTGGTATCTCCATCCGAAACGGTGGCGTTCGTTCCCACCCAGTTCCCTTCCGTATCAGCGGACTCCAGCAATAAACAGTTCGGAGCGCTACATCCTCCAGTTTTCTGGTTTGTCTCTGGTTTCCAATCTTCCCAAGTCCCGTCGGTCGAGTTATTGCTTTTCCCGGTCCTGGTTTGAACCTGCACCATCCCGTAGGTATTGAGATCTGCTAACCAGGTTAGGGGAGTATAACCGACAGCGTTGGGGGTTGGAATCTCGTCGGAGATAAATATCGAGTAAGGATAGTTGGGAGCGTAAGCACTATCGGCGGTGGGACTGGAGCTCCCGCTGAAAGAGGTCGAATAGCGGATCGCGATCCGCCCGACCCCACCGCTCCCACCGTCGCCCGACTGATTGGTTCCCCCAGACACACCGTCCTGCGCCCCCCACCGCCAGCTCCTCCGTAACCTCCGCCTCCGCCAGAACCCTGGTCATGCTGCCCACCACCACCGGAGCCACCTGAAGTAGAAGAACCCGTACCGGCGGTAGTTCCCCCACCACCGCCCCCGCAGTACCCGTTTCCACCAGTACCACCATTCCAAGCTCCTGCACCAGCTGCTCCGTTACCGCTGTTGGGAACTCCTCCCGGTCCGCAGATGGACTCTCCGCCAAAACCACCGCTGTTTGTGGCGTTGCTCGTTCCCCCGGCGTAACCGCGAGTGTTGGCGTGTATAGTCCCGTTTACCGCGACCGCCCCGGTTGCCCGGAAGAACATCACTCCACCCTTGCTCCCATCCCAAGCGGTGGGGTAGAAGTTTATACTGCCGTTGACCGTAACCGAGGAGTAGTTGGGGACCCGCTGGAGCATTACCCGCTGGGTGCCGGAGGAGGTTCCCAGGTTGGTGTCGTCCGAGGCACCGTCGCCGTAATATTTGGTTTTGTTGCTGGTAAACGTAACCACATTGGTGTTTATGCTTTGGATGCGAAGCGTTTCCCAATTACCGGTGTTGCCAAAGGCGGAGTTTGTCCCTTGCAAATTGATAAGGACTACCTCGTCTCCCACAGCGAGCGCAACCCGAGGAGGGGGTGGAGGAGAGGGTTGCGGTATTGGAGGTGAGAGCCGTTACGTTGTAGTTGACCGCGTCCCCGCCGTCCGGTGTGCAGGAGCGGCCGGAGATCA
>CAYGCK010000006.1:0-36745 GCA_964348395.1 uncultured Candidatus Saccharibacteria bacterium
TTTTATCGACGAGGAGAAGTACCCCTTAAGTATGGTCGTTGAAGGCTTGAAGGTAAAGACCGGTTCCGATGGGGATGGACCGAAGGAATTGATTTGCAACGTTAAAACCCACGTCAGCGAAGCAGGGGTTAGAACTTATTTTTTGGAAAACATGGAGTATTACGAAAAACGCGCCAATGTCTACGGCTACTCCGACGACCCCATACGCTTTGCTCTACTCTCTCGTGGGGCTCTTGAGTTCTTGCGCCACTTTGAGTGGAAGCCGGATATCATTCATGCTAACGACTGGCAAACCGGCGCCGTTCCAAACTTCTTGAACACTACTTACAGCAGAAGCCGAGATTTGGCGGAAATCGCATCCGTTTTTACCGTTCACAACCTCTTCTACCAAGGGATGTTTGACCATAGGCAAGTTTCCGAGCTCGATTTTGACGACGGGAAATCGCCGATAGCCTCCTTCTTCTCCGATCGATTGAAAAAGCAAAATTTCTTGAAGCGCGGGATTATCTTTGCAGACGTGGTGAACACTGTTTCGGAAACCTATGCACGGGAAATTTTAACTCCCGATTACGGAGAGGGTTTGGATAAGCTCCTTCTTGAAGTTCGCTCCAAACTCTTCGGAATCACGAACGGTATAGATTACGAAGACTTTAATCCTAAGACGGACCCTCTTGTGCCGGTTAGCTTCGACATACATACGATAGGGCAAAGGAAGAAAAACAAAATTGCTCTCCAAAAGGAGTTCGGTCTTCCGGAAGGGGAGGAGCGTTTTGTAATAGGTATGGTTTCCCGTCTCTCCGAGCAAAAGGGCTTTGACATTCTCCTCGAAGCTCTAACCCATTTCCTCCCTTCCTTTCCAGAAACTCAGTTTATTGTTATAGGCGGAGGCGAAGAGAAATACGCATCTGCTCTTCGGGAACTTAGGAAAAGATTCCCGAAACAAGTTGGTGCACACCTCATGCCAAACTTCACCCTTCCTAGGTTGCTTTTTGCCGGATCGGACGCGATAGCTGTTCCCTCACAATTTGAACCTTCCGGGCTAACTCAGCTTGAGGCGATGCGTTACGGTGCTATTCCTGTAGTTCGAAAAACGGGCGGGTTAGCAGACACAGTTTTGGATATCGATGTTGAGGAGGGGTCGGGGACGGGATTCGTTTTTGAGGAGTATAACCCATGGGCGCTCTTTGCAGAGCTCGTTAGAGCTTATGAAACATTCAAATACCCAAAGGTTTGGGAAGCACTTGTCAAGCGCGCAATGTCGGCTGATTTCTCCTGGGAAGCTTCAGCCCGTCGCTATGGGGAGCTTTATCGAAAAGCTATCCAGCTTAAGCAAAGGAAAGCCGCAACCGACGGCGGCGCGGAGTTTGAATAATGCTTTGGGCTCCAGTTCTCCACATCTACCAACCTCCGACTCAATTTCCGGAAGTTCTCAAAAAAATAACCGAAATGTCTTACGTTCCTCTGATCTCCTTTCTAACCCGCAATTCGAAAGCCAAAGTTACGCTCAACGTCCCTGCGTCTCTCACTGAGCATTTAGCGAAGCAAGGTTTCAACGATCTTTTGGACGGTATTCGGCGGCTCGCCGAACGCGGGCAGGTGGAGCTTACCGGCTCGGCCGCCTATCACCCTCTTCTCTCTCGGATCCCTTTCTCCGAGATCAGCCGGCAGGTTCGGTTGAATGAGGATATCAACCGCGAGTTGATTGGGAGGGTTTATAAGCCCCAAGGATTCTTTCCCCCGGAGATGGGGTACTCGGAAAAGGTTGGGGACGCGTTGGCGGAACTCGGTTACGATTGGGTTCTGGTTGAAAACTGTAGTTCTCCAAACCAACCCGTTTCTTACGATAGAGTCTACTCTCTATCACCCGCCAAGCTTAACGTTCTCTATCGCCATAAGGATCTTTCCCTGGCGATTGCCTTTGGGAGGGTGGCGTCAGCGACGGAGTTTGACGCTCTGGTGAAGAAGAATCTTTCCGGAGGGGATTACATTCTAACCGCACTCGACGGGGAGACCTTCGGCCATCACCGCAAAGACAGTTTTGGCCTCTTGGAGAGTCTCTACGAAACCTACGAGAGCGTGACCGTATCCGACCTCCTAACCTCGTACCCGAAGCGCGAAGAGACCGACCCTATGGAGTCAACTTGGGCAGCCAATTATAAGGAGTGCAAAAAGGGATTGGTTTATCCCCGCTGGGATAACGCGGATAGTCCCCTCCACCCCAAGCAGTGGGAGCTTTTCAATCTAGCTATTACGGTGGTGAACGGGTACGTTCACCAGGTCCCGTCCAAAATGCTAAATGGGGAGGCAAAAGGGGAATTGACCGACGAGCAGAGGCAGTGGATCGAGGCTCGGAAGATTCTGGACAAGGGTCTGCACTCCGATCAGTTTTGGTGGGCGTCTCACAACCCAATCTGGCACCCCAAGATGGTAGAGCGAGGAACAGTGCTTTTGCGGGACGCAATCCTCACCACTCCAGATATTTCTCAGCTTGAGGCGAAGCGGGCCCAAAAGCTCTACGAGGAGATCACGACCGAAGGAATCAAGCTGTACGGCAAGGAACCAATCACCGGCTAGCCAGGTCGACTTTTATTCACTTCTGGTGCTACTATAACGGCGTTATGTTTTGGGGAAACTTTCTTCACTTTTCGAGTTCGGCGAGAAAAGCTAGCGATCTAGCAAAGCGACCGCGTCCTTCTACCGCCGCAAGGCGCAAAGAGGTTAATAAAGGTACGACTTTGAGGAGACAGTAGACAATGTACTGGGGTAATTTTTTACACTTCTACCAACCCCCCACCCAAAAGAAAGAGTGGGTGGATAGAATAACCAAGGAGTCCTATGAGCGTATCTTAAAAGGGCTTTTGGAGAACCCAAAGGGAAAGGTTACATTTAACATTAACGGGGTTCTCTTTGACCTATGGCATGAATTCGGACACGGGCGGGTTATTGAGACGGTTGGCGAGCTTTTGGAGCGCGGGCAAATTGAGTTGACTGGTTCGGCCAAATTCCATCCTTTGTTGCCTAAACTTCCCGAGGACGAAATCAAGCGGCAAGTTGAACTAAATACGAAGACTTTAAAAGAGTACCTAGGCGAGAAGACTTACGAGCCCAAGGGTTTCTTTCCGCCTGAGATGGCCTACGATACCAACGTCGCCCAGGTGGCGAGCGAGATGGGTTTTAGTTGGATTATCGTGGAGGAGTTGAGTTTCCTTGAGGGAGGAAAGGTCGATTACAGCCGAATTTATCAGGAGAAAGGTACCAAGCTATCCGTCTTTTTTAGGGAACGCGAGATCTCTTACAAGATTCTCTCCGGGCAGTTGGGGACCGAAAAACTTTTCTTAGACGAGATTAAGGAACGCTTTAAAAAGGAGCAGTACCTCTTGACCGCTATGGACGGAGAGACTTTTGGACACCACAGACCCGGAATGGACAGGGCCTTAATGAGTCTTTTGAATCTTGAAGAGGTGCAAACCGTTCTTCTTTCCGATTTGCCAGAACATTTTCCTCAGGTTGAGGTCGTCGAAACCCGCCCTTCAACTTGGGCGTTGATGGAGAAGGATTTGGAGAAGAAAGTTCCCTTCGCTCGTTGGGACGATCCGGACAATCCGATACACAAACTTCAGTGGGAATTGACCGAACTGGCGATCGAGACCGTTCGCGATTCCAAGAACCCTCAAGAAGCACGCGATATGCTGGATCGTGCACTGCACAGCGATCAGTATTGGTGGGCTTCGGCCCGACCCTGGTGGTCGTTGGAGATGATAGAGCGTGGGGCTTTTGAGCTCAAGGAAACTGTGCTCTCCGTCTCCGACGCTTCCGACGGTGCAAAGAAGAGGGCTAAGGAGCTTTACTTTAGGATCATAACGTCGGGGTTCGAGTGGCAAAGGAGCGGGAAAGTAGAAGAAATTGCCAGAAGCGAGGACGAGGAGATTAGAATGCGAACCGACGCTGGGATGGGAGATCTTCCGAAAGAGGAGATTGAGAAGATGATCAAACACATCAAACAAGAGATGGATGAAGTGGCGAAAAACCAAGAGTATGAACGAGCAGCGCTTCTTAGAGACAGGATCCGCGAACTCAGAAGTTATATCAAATAATAATACTCATGGACTACAAAAAGATATTCCAATCGGTTTTTGACGAGCTTGGATTTAGCGCGACTAAGGTTTTTCGCGAAGGCCCTCGGTTCTATGTGGCCGGCGGGCAATACAAGGGCGAGAAGGCGATTTTCAAAGCGGACGTCGAGGAAGGGGATCCCCAGAACCGCCGCGCGTACTTTAAACTGCGGCGAGAGGCGGCATTTTTGGAGTGTGGAAACTTGGCTCACATACCCAAGTTCTTCGCCAAAGGTGAGCGTGGCGATTATTTCTGGCTTCTTGAAGAGTGGGTGCCGGGGGAATCACAGGAGGTGGGGGCGAGTACCTTCCTTCTCAAAGACTCTTTTTTCACCGAGCAAAACTTGGTTTTTTGTCTGGAATTTCTGGAGGTTTTGAATAAATTACCTAAAACCAACCAAAACCCCAAGTTTGAAGGGTTTAAAGAAAAGTTTGCTAAGCGCTACACGCTTAAGGATTATACTTCCCTTATCGCCTCCGACAGACATAAACTTGTGGGGGGAGAGCTTATGGACATAATTTACTCCTATCTTGAGCGCCGGCACAAGATTTTTGATACCAACCAGGTGGTTATCGCCCACCACGAGTTTTACGCTCCCCACATCTTTGTCAACGGTGGGGAGCTAAACGTCATCGATTGGGAAAACGTTGGGTGGGGAAATCCCGCATACGATTTTAGCGAGCTTTGGTTCAGGAGCGTTACGCACGCCGATTTTCAGAGGGAACTTTTTGAGCGGTTTAGAAGTAGGCGGGAGGATCGGGATACTTGGGACGAGCTTTTTAATATAGAGGTTCTTCTTCAAGGACTCGGCAACCTAAAACATTTCAAGGTATCCTCGGTGCCCGAGGATAAAGAAATGGTACCCAAAATCAAGGACTTTATTCTTAATAATATAAACAAGGTACTAAATGAGTAAATTTGGTATACGTTAATTTCAGACGCGTTTTGTTGACACGGGCGGAGGCTTCGGATACAATCTAATTGACGGCTCGGCAGAAGAGTCGTTTTTTATTTAAGATGGGCAGACTTTCTAAATTTCTACAAGAAGCTTGGACAGAACTGAAAAAAGTCGTTTGGCCCTCGCGGCAACACACGGTACGTTTGACTTTAGCAGTGTTGCTTGTGACTTTTACCGTTGCAGGCTTGGTAGCGGTGTTGGATTATCTCTTTAACAGAATGCTGACTTTTTTGGTTGAACGCTAATGGAAAAGAAGGTTCAAATTTCAAAATCAGGAGGCGGAAAAGGCAGCTGGTACGTCATCCACACCTACTCCGGACATGAGAAGAAGGTAGTCGATGCGTTAAAGCAGCGCATTGAGGCTTTTGGTCTTAAAGATAAAATCCAGGAACTTTTCATCCCAACCCAAGAGAAAGTTGTTATAGACGCTGGGAAGAAGAAGACTGTTCGCGAACGTCTTTTCCCGGGCTACGTCATGGTCAAGATGGTTTTGACCGACGAGACTTGGGGGGTAGTCCGAAACACCGCTGGGGTGACTGGGTTTGTCGGGGCGGGCGCTCGGCCTACTCCGCTCCCCCAGCACGAGGTCGACGCGATTCTCAAGTTCTCCAAGATGGAGGCGCCCAAGTTTGAGCTCAAATTCAAGGTTGGGGAGACGGTTAAGGTTATCGATGGGCCTTTCAAGGATTTTTTGGGCAAGGTAGACGAGATCGACGAAGATAAAGGAAAGGTTAAGGTTTTGGTCTCGGTTTTCGGACGCGAGACTCCGGTTGAATTGGACTTTCTACAGGTTTCTCGCCTGTAGAAAGTTAGCGATCTAGTGGAACGATCGCGTCCTTTTTGCAGGTCTCGAGATTATAGAAAGTTTACATTGAGGAGTGAAACGACGAAATGGCTAAGAAGGTAAAAGCGACCCTAAAACTTAATATACCGGCTGGGGAAGCTACTCCAGCTCCTCCAATAGGTCCCGCCTTGGGTCAGCACGGGGTGGCGATAATGGATTTCTGTAAGGCCTACAACGAGAGAACCCAAGATATGAAGGGGCAGATTATCCCCGCAGTTGTCACCATTTACGAGGACCGCTCTTTTGACTTCGTTACCAAAAGTCCTCCCACGGCGGAGCTTCTTAAAGAGGCGGCAGGTGTTGAGAAGGGATCGGGAGAGGTTCCAAAGGAGATGGTGGGCAAGGTCACCCACGAGCAAATTCGGGAGATAGCAAAGAAAAAGATGCAGGACCTCAGTGCGCGCGACCTTGAAGCCGCGATGAAAATAATTGAGGGACAAGCGAAGAGTATGGGAATCGAGGTGGAGGGGTGACTGGATAACCAAAGACGATGGGTACAAGACGGACAGCACAGGTAAAGGGCTCTGAGACCAAAGAAGAAAAGAAATCGGAAAAGACCTCCAAGACTAAAGCAAAGTCGAAGGAGGTTGAGCCGAAGGCAAAAAGGGCTTCGCGCGTCAAGAAGGTTACAAGAGGAAAGAAGTATCTGGGTGCTTCCAAAAAAGTGGAACCCAAGGAGTACTCGCTTGATGAGGCTATCCGCGCTGTTAAGAAGGTCTCCTACTCTGCATTTGACGCCTCCGTTGACGCTCATATCAATCTTGCTCTTGAATCCGGTAAGGAAGGGCACTCCATCCGCACCTTTGTGGTTCTTCCCCACGGCACTGGGAAGCAAATAAGGGTTTTGGCTTTTGTCGAACCGGCGTTGGTCGATAGTGTTAGGGAAGCTGGCGCCGACGAGCTCGGGGACGAGGCAAAGGTCGAGGAGATTGCGCAAGGCAAGGTGCCTAAAGTCGACGTAGTTGTTGCAACCCCCTCATTTATGCCCAAGCTTGCCAAAGCTGCAAAGGTTTTGGGACCACGCGGACTGATGCCTTCCCCTAAGACAAACACCGTTGCGGAGGATCCGGTCAAGGCGGTTGGAGAGCTCAAACGCGGTAAGGTAGAGCTCAAAACCGATGGCCAACAAATAGTTCACGTATCGATGGGAAGGGTCTCGTTTGAGGACAAGAAACTGGTCGAAAACCTGAAGACGATTGTCAAAGAGCTCAACCGCGCAAAACCGGCAAAGGTTAAAGAGGGATACATAAAATCCCTGTTTTTGGCTGCTTCCATGGGCCCATCGGTTCGGGTGGACCCCAAGCAGATTGCGGTTGATAGTTAATGGTCAATAGTTTATAATCGGTGATGTCCGAAGACAGTGAGTTTCGCTTAGAGCGAATTAAAATTGCTCACCGAGGAGTCAAAACGCAATTACGAAATTTCGTAATTTCGGAAAGTATCCTCGGTTCGGACCGAGGTTTTTTAATTTACAAAGATGAATGGCGAAGCCGTGTCTACCAACAAGCAGGAGAAAAAACAACAGGTTGATGAGTTAACCAACGAAATATCCGCATCCCAGGCGGTCGTGTTCTCCGATTACTCGGGGTTGACGGTTGGGGAGATAGGGGATTTACGAAAGAGATTATCTGACCTGGGAGCCAGATTCAAGGTGGTTAAAAACACTCTTCTCAACATTGCTCTCGAAAAGTCCGGACTCAAGGACGGTAAGCTCGCGGGACCAACGGCAATACTTACCACGGGGGACGCCGATCCTTTTGAAAGTATAAAAATGCTCGTCTCTACTTTTAAAGAGAGAGACAAGGGGGAGGTCAAATTCGGGTTTTTCGAAAACGCGTTTGTCGATTCTGTAAAGATCGCGGAACTCGCGGCTATTCCTGGGAGAGAAGTTCTTCAGGCGAGAGTAGTTTCCCAACTTTCCGCCCCAATATCTAATCTTGCGTATTTACTTAACGGGACTTCGCAAAGGTTGGTAGTTGCTTTAGATCAGATTGCAAAAGGGAAGGGAGGTGTGTCTGATGGCTGAGAAAAAGATTTCAAAAAAGGTAGCAGACGTTATTAAATCGGTAGAAGGATTGTCCGTATTGGAACTCAATGAGTTAGTGGGTGCCCTTGAGGATAAGTTTGGTGTCTCCGCGGCTCCGGCGGTTGCCCCCGCGACGCAACCGGCGGCCGGCGCGACACCTGCAGAGGGCGCGGCTCCCGCTGAAGAAAAATCGGCGTATGACGTTGTTCTTACCGCCTCTGGTGACCAGAAGATCGCCGTCATAAAGGCCGTTCGCGAGATTAACCAGAATTTGGGTCTTAAGGAGGCTAAGGATTTGGTGGATAACCCGCCAAAGCCGGTTATCGAGGGAGCCAAGAAGGAAGAAGCCGAGGAGGCAAAGAAGAAAATCGAGGCGGCCGGTGCAAAGGTAGAGCTTAAATAGTTTCTCTCCTCTTAAGGGCGGTTTCTGGTTTCTGGCGGACCGAGAGCGGGGTGTTTATAATTTCCGTTTCGGCGGATACAACTATCTCCTCACCGGTGTAGTAGCCCTTTTGATCAATGCGCTCCCAGTCAACAGAAGCAATAAGGATTTTGTACCTACCCATTCCTGTTATGAACTGATAACGACCTTGCTCGTTGGTAACTCTTCGCTTGACGAGCTTTCCGGTTTCGGCTTCGACCAGCGATAACGCGACCCCCTCAACCGTGTTCCCTGTTTCGTCCTTTACGATCCCCCAGGTTCGCTCGATTCTAATGGCACCTACAGTTACAAAGGAAAGGGTCACAACGTAGAAGCCGGTAGCGAGTTGGTTGTAGAGAACCGGTGAGACGAGGTAGGAGATTGTCGAGAGCACCAATCCTATGGTCAAAAGACCAATATTTAACGACGGTCCGTGTTTTTTGAAAGTCCGCCTAACCTTGGCTCCTTCTTCTGCCGTTTTTGGATCAAGAGGTACGCTTCTGGCTACGGTTGGCTCCTTCTCTTTAGTTTCTATTATCTCTCCTCTGTAGACGTTGTCGTATTCGCCATCCTTCTTTACCGTTACTCTTTGGGATGGGAATGTATAGCCTGCCTTTTGGGTCTCGAGTTTGTACTTGCCAGTGCTGGGCAAGAAGGAGAACGTTCCAGAACGGTTAGTTATTTCCATATCGACGAATTTTCCACCTTCTGTTAGGAGTCGCACGAGACTCTGGCTCAGGGGTTGTTTGGTGAAGGCGTCATAAACCACCCCCCAGTGTTTCTTCTCGCCTCTTTTTCCTATGAGAAAAGGTATCAGGGGTATTCGAAGCAGCGAGAGAAAATGCTGTTGGAAAAATAATGCTAGATCGTTCAAGCTTGAAATACCGGCTTGCAGAAGCAGGGTTATTAGGGAAACAGGGACGGCTGCTTTGGATACGGTATTGGAGGCTTTTTTGACGAAGTCGGGTAGATTTTGCGCGGCTTTGGCGATAGCTTCCGTAAAGTCTTCCACCCCTTGGGCGATTGCCGAAATGATAGGACCGGCTTGGGTCACGACAATATTGACAAGCCCTCCGGCTTCTATTGTGAAGTAAAGTTCTTGGCTGGCTTGGCTGGTTTCTCCAAAAATGCTAGCGGAGGCGGTCGCGGTATAATTTCCATTCTCTAGCGCATCCACAGTCAGCTCCCATGCTCCTGTAACCGCAGTCGCCGTTTGGGTAAAAGTGTTGTTGTACCCCTTATCGGATGTAAGGAGTACGGATACCTTCGCATTGGGGTACGAATAACCGTTAAAGACTACGGTTTGTTCGTCCTCTGATTCAGTGGAAACTATTGTTGGGGGTAAGATTTCATCGCTCAGAGTAGTTCCTTCAATTTGGATTTTGTTGGTTACTCCGGCCTCGTCAACGGCGTAAATAAAAAGGGATCCAACGTCCGCGCTTTTTGCTTGGAAGGTAAAGTTTACGAGCCCTTGCTCGTCGAGTTTGGCAACCACCTGGAGTTCCTCGGAGGAGTTTTCGATGATCACTTCAGACCAGGGAGCGGTTTTGACGTTTGCTACGGAGACAGCGGTATCTCCTTGGACGTTGGTGAAGAGCGCTCCAACCCCGATACCTCTCTCTTGTGCTACGGCAAATCCGGTTGCCGATACTGAAAGCGCGCAAACGCTCAAAAGAAGCCCAATTTTTCGCATTACCTTATATATACACTTTTCGTGTGTAGCATCGCACTGAATTAGCTTATCGGTTTACTATTTTGTTACCATTTTACTAGTTAATATGACTAGTCCTGCCCCGCGTTTTTTTGCAAAGCGCGAGTTCTCGAAAGGCCCCAACGCGGGTCCAATATCCGTTCCGGAAAAAAAGGATTTCTCTTATTCCAGAGTTCCCGTTCGTAGTCTAGAGCAGTATTCTCCCAATTCACGAGATCGGAACTTTGGGCCAAGATTGGCCGCCTTGGCTTTTGGGCTTCTCTTGGCGGCATCTATCGCGGCGAATTGGCAAGTTGTAGGGCGGGTTCTGGGTGTCATAACCCAAGGGGGGAGTGCGGTCACTCTCGAGAGGGTCCTGGACGAGAGCTTTAACCTGGATCTGGCCGGGTATATTAAAGGCTCCCAAATTCGCTCCACCACCACCTCAAGCGCCCCTCTGGTGGTGGCCAGCACGGTACTGGTCCCCAACCTCAACGCCGACCTTTTGGATGGCCAGCACGGGAGCTATTACCTGGACGCTTCTTCAATAGAGGGGGTCTCCAACAGCGGCGGGAACATAGACCTTGTCGCCGGCTCAAACGTTACTATAACTGCTGACGATGTTGCCAACACTATCACTATCTCCTCCTCCGCAACAGCCAGCGGTTGGGTCGACGAAGGGACGGTTGTGCGCCTGGTTACCTCCACCGACAGGGTTGGAATTGGGTTGTCCTCCCCTCTCTCCACCCTTCACGTTCGGTCGGGAGCGTCCGGTTCCGCTGGGCCGCATAATGTCGGAGACGAGTTGGTGATCGAAAACTCTACCGACGGGGGGATCTCCATACTCACGCCTGACGCCAATGTCGGTTATTTGATTTTTGGTTCCCCGTCAAGCAACATCAACGGCTACTTTGGCTACAACAACACCAGTCAGAAGTTAACCTTGGCCATCGGGGGGACGCCACGCTATACATTCTTTGCTAGTCAGATAGACTTCTCGCAAGGTACAACGCTTACCACACCAGCGCTGACGGATCTTATCTTAAACCCTGGAGACAATGTGGGGATTGGAATCTCCAACCCAGACGGAAAGCTTCACGTCCACACCGCCAGTGCCGGGGCAGTCAGCGCTTCTGTCAATGCTGACGATCTAGTAGTTGAGAGCAGCGGGAATGTCGGCATCAGTCTTTTGGCTCCCGCTTCTTCAATGGGATCGATCGAATTTACCAACCCGAGTTTGAGCGCCGCCGGAGCGATTCGATACAGCCACGCTACAAACCAGCTGTCCTTGATCACGAACGGCGGAATCTCTGCGCTGGATTTGGAGGTTGCCAGAGCGGTCTTCAATGACGGGGCGCTCAATTACGACTTCGTGGTAGAGGGTCAAACCAATCCCAATCTTATCGTCGCTGATGCTAGTGCTGATATGGTTGGTATTGGGTTGGTTCCAACGGCGGCAAAATTGGAAGTTGGTACCGGCGCCGATGGGCTCTGGACGGGGAAGTTCACCGGATCGGCCTCGGCCGGATTAAGCTACGGCCTTTATGTTAAGGCGGGGACAACCAGCGCCGATAAGGCTTTCGAAGTCACCGATGCAGGAGGCACCACTGAGTATTTTCTTGTCCGAGGTGATGGCAGAGTTGGGATTGGGATTGCTCCTCCTGACGGAACGCTCCATGTTCATACGGGTTCTGCAGGAAGCGTAACCGCCGCCGCTACCTCCGATGATTTGGTTGTCGAGAACTCCGGTATAGCGGGTATGTCTCTGCTAACAACGGATTCCGGTCAGACCTTCTTTTCCATGGGGTCGCCGGCCGATAACAACGAGGCGGAGATGTATTGGCTTGACGAGACGGGATGGTTTTTCTTCTACAAAGGTAGTCAGTATTTGGGACTTCGATCTTCGGAGCTTGTTCTTAACGAAGGTGGGTTGGATATAGATTTGCGGGTTGAAGGCACGGCCGAGGCCAACGCTTTGTTTGTAGACGGCAGCAACGGCAGAGTCGGGATTGGTAATAACTCTCCATCCCAAGCTCTCACAGTTACCGATCTTGCCGTTGGGTATGTGGGGAGCTTCTTTAACGACGGTAATAACGACAATCGACAAGGAGTCTTTATCCAAGGGTGTCTTGATGTGAACCCCACTGCTGCTTGCAATTTTTTGGAGCTAAGGGACGGAGACGGGGGAGTGCTTGGAGCTATAGAAGGAAATGGAGCTGGGGGAGTGACCAACGCTTCGGCGGGTTCGGACTACGCAGAACTTTTTGTGGGGAACAGATCCGATTTTGGACCCGGAGATCTTGTTTCTCTTGGGGACGAGGGTGACGTCGTTCTGGCAATACCTGGAACCAAGCTTGTGGGGGCTTACTCCTCGACTCCCGCTACTCTGGGCAACTGGCACGACGGTTGGGAGAACGATTATAGCGTTGTTCCAGTGGGTTTATTGGGACAGTTAAGGGTCAAGGTCTCAACCGAGAACGGGATTGTTCGTAAGGGGGATCCCATTACCGTTTCTCCCTCACGACCTGGGGTGGGAGTCAAAGCCACAGGGGCAGGGAGGATTTTGGGGTTTGCTTTGGAGGCGACGCCGCAGGAGCAAAACCCGGCTGCAGTTACCTTGCTGTTGGCTTACGTCTCTCCTTCTTGGTACGATCCGGCGTCGGAGATAACAAGTGCCGGGACCTTAAACGTCGAAATCCCCGATCAACTAAACGTATTTGGAGTAGAGGCGAAGGAAGGTGTTTTTGACAAACTGACGTCCTTGGTTTCGGCGGCCTTTGAGAGCTTGACCGCCAAGGTGGCCGAGATCACTTCTGCGGTGATTGCACAACTTACGATAGGAAGTTCTGAAAATCCCACAGGAATCACCATCTACGACCGGCAAACCGGGGAGCCCTACTGCGTCTCCATCTCGGGTGGTGAGCTACTCAAAGAGCCCGGCGAGTGTAATTAACCTTTAGGTTTTTCCTTCTTGAGACGTTTTATACAAGAGGCGCACGCCTTGACTCGGCGGCCGTTTTTTAGATAAGCCGTGTGTAGGTTGACCTTGAAGCGTTTTTTGGATTTCGATTTTGAGTGGGCAACTTTGGAGCCGACCTGGGCTCCCTTGCCACAAATCTCACACGTCCTTGCCATTTTATTCTAGTGTTTACAACTGTTGGTCTCACAAACCCTTGTTTGGACACGCCCTTATAATTTACCATGGTCATTGAACGATGCAGTTTTCACGCGAAGAGATAAGAGATTTAGTAAAGGCTTGGGCGGCAATATCGCTTGCGGTTTCTGTTGCCATTACCGGCGGTGGAGCGATCCGGGTTTTGGGGTTTCCGCTCCTTGTTCGATCTTTTGTTATTTACGCTTTAACGGTTGGGGTTGCGTTTTTGGCGCACGAGGTGTTTGGTCACAAATTTTTAGCCCAAAATAGAGGGCTTTACGCCGAGTTTCGGGCCGACGATCTGTTTCTTATTCTTGCGGTTCTTTTGTCCTTTACCGGATTTGTCTTCGCCGCGCCGGGCGCGGTTGTTATTGCTGGGGTGACAAGGACGGACACCTACGGAAAGATAGCGGCGGCGGGGCCGCTGGTTAATATAACCCTTGCAATCGTTTTTGGCCTGCTTTCCCGTTTAGGAGTGAGTTTGTTCTTACCGCTTTATGCCGGTGAAACCATTGATTTGGTCGTGATAAGCTATCAAATTAACTCGTGGCTGGCACTCTTCAACCTCTTTCCCTTGGGCGTTTTAGACGGAGCGAAAATACTCGCTTGGAGTCGAATAGTGTGGGTTCTGATGGTCGCCGTCTCTGTCGCTCTTTTCTTTCGAGTTATCTGAAGAAAATTGCCTCTCTTTGACTATAAGCCGCTTGCTAAAATTTGGCCGTGGAGGTATCATTATGGTGACCTACCTGGCGCGTTAGGCGGAGAGCGATTCCCAACACTTTCCGCGTAGGGATCCTTACATCCCCTCGGCCCGTGGGTCGAGGTTGCGGGAACCCACTTAAAATGCGCGGGGTCAGCTCTGCCAAGAGCCAAAACGACCGGGTGGGTTTCAAATTAACACCTTTTTCTTCGGCCCCTGTGTTCTTTTTTGTTTTTATGAGTTGGCGATTTGTTTTTTACTTGTTAAGCTGATTTTCGAGTTGTCTTTCTATTTCCTCTGGGTCTAGAGGCTTAAGCATTTTTTGAAGTTCGGGGTCCTTTTTGGGATCGACACCAAGTTTTCTTAAGACCACCGCCAGGATTTTAAGAACCTTGGTCACTTCTTGCTCTGAGATTAAATCCACTTGAAGCTCTGTTTCCTCTCTCAAGCTTTCAATTCGAGATTGGCGGTTTTGAGTGATGAGGACGAAAATAGCCAAAACTATCGCCTCGAGCGAAACAATCGTTATTAAGAGGATAAAGGGGTAAGGATCAAAGGGTCTGATGAACGGAACCAACCCTGAATTTATAACCACCCAACCTAGGAAGAATATAAAGTTGAAGATTAGAAATTCGGTGGTTCCGAATACGGAGACTATTCTGTCCTCGACCTTCTCAACCCAGGACCTTCGCGCCCGTTTCTTGGCCTCAAAACTTTCTATAGAGCGTATTATTTCTCTGCGTCGGCTTACTTTGTCTTGAATTTCTCTTTTCACCTCGGCCACCGTAAGTGAAGTTTAGCAGTTTGGAGGGTTTAGGTAACAGTAGCGTGTTAGAATATAATATCTGGAGTAGTAAGCCAGTTTGCTGGCGTGGCTGGGCTCTAGGTTGCAATCCGTCGCTGCGCGCCGGAGTAGCTCAATGGCAGAGCAGCGCTTTTGTAAAGCGCGGGTTGGAGGTTCGATTCCTCTCTCCGGCTCCAGAAAAGTTTGATAGAATCGTACTGTTTGCTGGGGTATCGAAGCGGACAAACGGGCCTCGCTGTAGACGAGGTGGCTTTATGCCTTCGGGGGTTCGAATCCCTCCCCCAGCACCACTTCACTTACGTTCGGTGTAAACTCCAGTTTACCCTGAGCGCAGTCGAAGGGCCGGAGTAGCTCAGTGGTAGAGCACTTTCATGGTAAGAAAGGGGTCGTGGGTCCGATTCCCACCTCCGGCTCCACCTCGCTTGAGCTTCGGTGCAAGCTAGGGTGGTTTACATTGAGGAGTAAAACGACGAAATGGCTAAAAAAGGAAACAGACCATTTTTGAGGTTAGAGTGTAGTGAGTGTGGAAGTCAAAACTACACTACGACGAAGAGCAGAGTGAACACTCAAGAGAAACTCGAGCTCAAGAAGTTCTGCCCAAAGTGCAGAAAGCACACGATACATAAAGAGGTAAAGATATAATAAGGCGTAGGCCCGTAGGCTAACGGCAAACCGCCCGCCTCCAGAGCGGGATTTGGGGGTTCGAATCCTCCCGGGCCTGCCACACCCTGCGCATGCATTAATCCCATCTTTCAAATACGATAGTTCACAACTACTAGGCGTTTGATTTCCTTATTTCCTCCTGATATAGTGAAGAAAATCAAATCAAGAAAGGAGGCGAGCAATGCCTTTAGCCGAGCTTTATTTTGATCCGCAGCGGGTAAACCCGTCGGTTGCCGCAGGCGTAGCCCACGCCCTGACTAACTGGGTCGCGGACGCTTTAAGTGTCGAGGAAGAGGATGGGCAGCTGACCAGCGACGATATTGAGGTTCGCGTGCGGGCCAAGGGCCCACACGACGTGACCGCCTACCACGTCGAGATAACGGTGTGGGCTAAGCACTATCCTACGCGGGAAGCCAAGCTCGACTGGGCGACGGCTAGGATAGCCGCCGAGCTTGACAAACAGATTATTGGGGGTGTTAGGGGATTCGTCTACATCCTCCTTTCACCCGCTGGCTTCGCCGAGTTTGAGGTCTAGCTTGAGGAGGTGAGTAATGGGAGACGAGGAACCGGGAGATGAGGAGATAACCTGGTTGGGGCTTCTTCTAGTTATACTCATCGCCTCAGTTCTTTTGGCCATCGAGACTATAAGGAAGATAAGGAGGAAGAATCGTGGACGCGCCCAAAGATAAACCTTCATCCGGCGGGGGATGCACTCGGTCCGCCACCGGCTTCTGGATCTTGGCAGTTGTCGTTCTTGCTTTCGCCGTGGGAGCTGGGATTCAGGTCGGGCGTCAGCTGGGGGCTTTGCACGGCATTGCCGCTGGGCTTGTCGTCTACCTCTTTGGAGGGATGGCGTTTCTGGTGGTTGCAATCAGAGGCGCGCCCAAGAGGGAAGGCAACCGGAGACGTTAGGAGTATCGCCACCGAAGTTAGTGCACTTTGGTGGCGTTTCTTTTATTGGAGGTACCCTTTCACAAAATCCTGAAAGCTTATCGGCTTTTTCCCTTCGACCTGAACCGTCTCCAGCGCCAGGACCCCATTTTCCTGCTTGGCGGAAAGGAGCTTGAGTCGCAAGTGTTTATGCTTCTTGTTTTTGAGTTCGCGCTCAAGTTGTGTTGCCATCTCCCCCACGGTAGCCCAAACCCCGGGCCATGGGGTATAGGCGCGAATCATCCGGTCGATTTTGGTGTTGCTCATTGTTTCTAAATCGACACGACCGTCTTCCTTCTTTATCAATTTGGTGTAGGTTGCCTTCTCGTGCTCCTGCGGCTTAGGTGTGGTTTCACCTTTCACGTGTTTGTCGATTGTCTCGGTAAGAAGCTCACCCCCAAAATAGGCGAGCTTTGCGGTAAGTGTTTGGGCGTTGTCGTCTTGGGCTATGGGAACTTCCTTTTGGGAGAGGATAGGCCCGTGGTCCATCTCCTCGTCCATTAAGATTATTGTCACCCCTGTCTTTTCCTCGCCTTCGAGTATTGCGGTTTGTATGGGGGAGGGGCCGCGGTAGAGGGGGAGAAGTGAGGGGTGAACGTTTAAAGCGCCGCGCGTTGCAATTTCGAGTATTTCCTTTGGGATTATCATACCGTAGGAGGCGACTGTAAAAAGGTCGGGCTTCCGTCTTTTTAAGCGTGGAGTAAGATCTGATAGTTGCTTTCGGTTTTCTGGAGTGTACGCGGTGATTTTATTCTCTTTTGCCGTTATTTTGACCGGGGTGGGAAGTTTTTTCCGTCCTCGGCCTCTCGAGCGGTCGGGTTGGGTCACAACCGCGTCAACGCGGTGCTTTTCGTCCAGCAATTTATTGAGTATTACCTGTCCAAAGGCCGGCGAGCCAAAAAATACGATTTTGGGTTTGGCGGCCATATTAAGTTTAAATGTAGCAATTTTGGTTGAGGGTGTGCAGCGCTTAGTGTAGCTCTTCGGCGCTCAGGGTTTTTCCCTTCGCCCGGTCGGTTATTAGCTTGCCGTTTAGATGATCTATCTCATGTTGAAAGATACGAGCGAGGAACCCCTGAGCGTGGAGTTTGAGCGGATTTCCTTGTAGATCCTGGCCCTCTATGGTAACTGCTTGCGCGCGTTTGAGGGGTGCGTATTTTTTTGGGATGGAGAGGCACCCCTCGTAACCCTCGGACATTTCCTTAGAGGACTTGGTGATTTTGGGATTTACTATAGCCAGAAGGTTAGGAGGGGCTTTATCCTCGGAATTTAAGCGAACCACTGCCACACGAAGGTCGACCCCAATCTGATTGGCGGAGAGACCTACTCCCTCTGGGTTGCGCTGGTTTTTTAGAACCTCCTCCATTTGGGCAACGAGCTTCTTTAAGTCTTCGTTGAATTTTTCGACGGGTTTTGTCGGGGTGGTCAGTATCTTGTTTGGGACGGTTACTATTTTCATATGTCTAAAGCAGGTTCTCCGGGTCGACCTCTACCCTCCAGTTCGGAGGGATAACCTTGGATAGTTTAGCAAGCGCAGCCGAAGGGCTCTTCGCCTTTATTTTAACGGCGATATTGAGCCGGATCTTCCTCGGCGTCTTGGAGTACGGTTCGTAAGGTGGGGATATTTCAACTGTTCTCTGTTCGCTATTCTCCATTAACTTCTCGTGCAGCTTCGCCGCCTCCAGACTAGTCCTGGCGGCGCTCTTTGAGGTGTAGGTGAGTTTGACTAGCGTCGAATAAGGAGGGTAGTGCAGCTTCTTACGTTGCTTTTTCTCGCGGTTATAGAGGGGTGCAAGATCTCCTTTCGCCAGGTTCTGGACGGTTTCGTTGTCTGGGTTAGAGGTTTGTAGATAGAGCTGACCTTTAGCTACTTGAGTGAGCTTGGTGACGGCCCACGCCACGCGCTCGCTTACTCTGAAGTCGGGGAGGTTTAGGAGGGTATCTGCATCTGCCCAAAATACGATGTCTGCCTCCTCGGCAGGTATGGAGAAGAGTTCGGGGCCAAAAATCCTAGTGAAGCTGCGGTCCGCACCGATTTTTTGTGCGGCCTCGCGGACCTCCTCCTTCGCCTCTTTTGAGTTAGCAAAAATTATCACTCTTGCGCGGCGTTTAATGTTCTCCTCCAGTTCCGCCGAAATTGGGGAGAAGTTTCCGGCCTTCCTCTCGCTTTGTAAATCGACTATCTTTACTGGTTTTACTTTTGGCAACTCAACTCTCTTTTTGACAACGTCCTCCAAACGGGGTATTTGATGGTTTAGCTCTAGTTTCAAACCCTCAAGTTTTGCCCGCTTTTTAGCAATATCCGCCGCGTGGTAGTAGGGGGCTCGTTCGTCTTTGTAACTCCAGTTCTCGGGCTCTTCGACGATAATTCTTTTGAGGGTAGGGAGTTGGACAAAGACCGCTCCTCTGGAGCCAACTAGAGCTTTCTCTCTCTTCTTTCTGGCCGCGAGCGCTCGTATTTTGACCTGTGAGGCGTAGGGAACCAGGATAAGGGTTGTTATCTTATCCGGTTTTGCGGTAGTTGAGCGCTCTCCGCGCTTGCCGAGCTGGCACTTTAAGGATTCCAGAGGGGAGGCCAAATAGTAGCGGGATATGAAGCCCGCCAGTTTTATCTGGTTCTCGTTGAAGGTTTGACCTTTTACTTCGGCGATCGGCTTGGTTGGGAAGGACGGCTTCTTTGGCGTTGTACTCCAGATGTAGCCTTCGACGATTCTTTTGCCGAAAGGGACCGCTACTTTTACCCCTTCTACCGCCTTCTGTTCAAGGTTTTCAGGTACCTGGTAGGTAAAGAGCTTCTTAGTAGGGTCCTGATAGGTGTCAACAGCTACTTCGACGTACATTACACTCAAGTTTAAATGAAAGTTGAGAAATTTGCACTTCTGGATTATACTTCTGGGAAAGTACCCCTGCCGCAAGGCAATGTTCGAGGAGTTGACGGAAAAAGACTATTGGTTTTTGTGGAACCAGCTTTACGAGGCGATAGGTCCCACCCACTTTGACCAGCTTCTTCGCGCGTTTGGGTCGGCCGAAAAAGCATGGGAAGCATCCGCCGGGGAGTTCAAACGGCTGGGTTGGGGGCCAAAAGCGTTGGAAAAGCTTGAAAATCGAGAAAACCTCACCGTTACAGCCATTAAGGATATATCTAGCATATATTCTTGTGGCCTGATAACCAGGAGCGATACAGGATACCCGGAAAATTTGCTCCAGATAAACTCTCCCCCGCCAATCCTTTACTCGAGAGGAGAGCTGCTTCCTCGGGATAGAGTCGCTTTAGCCGTCGTCGGCTCCCGTAAAATGACCAGCTACGGGCATCAGGTCGTCGACGCGTTGGTTCCCGAGCTTGCCACAGCCGGCTTGACTATTGTTTCGGGCTTGGCGTTGGGGGTGGATACCGCGGCTCACAAAGCGGCGCTTTTGGCGGGTGGACGAACTATCGCGGTCTTGCTCTGTGGGATAAATACTATTTATCCACCCTCAAATCAGCAATTGGCGAACGAGATTGTCAAAAGCGGAAAAGGAGTATTGGTTACCGAATTTCCTCCAGATACTCCGGCTTATCAATCCAACTTTCCTTTTAGAAATCGCATAATTTCCGGTTTGTCTTTAGCAGTCTTGGTGGTGGAGGCGGCAGAAGGTTCCGGGACCTTCCATACCGTATCGGCGGCTCTGGAGCAGGGGAAGGATGTCTTTGCCGTTCCCGGATCTATCTTCTCGCCGTTCTCCGCTGGGACCGCGAAGCTTATCGAGAGAGGGGCTAAACCGGCGACACGGGCTTTGGATATCCTGGAGGAGCTTGAGGTCGCGGTCGAAAACTTTCGCCAAGCGGCTCGGGAGACAATACCTCCCGACCCGGAAGAAAAGAGGATTTTAGAGCTTATGGGAGCTGATGAACTCCACATTGACGAGCTTGTTCGACGATCGAAACTCAACACTGCCAAGATCTCTTCTCTCCTGACGGTGATGGAGATGAAAGATCTCGTCCGTCATCTCGGTGGGGGAATTTATCAGGCCTCGATTCAACTCTGACAACTCCCACCCTCTAACTTACACCCTTCGGGTGGGGTTCTTTTGGTGCTGGTTTAATCCAGCTACACCTTTCGGGTGTTACTCGATGGCGAGGTGACCAATGCTTAAGGTCGGGTCTTGATCCGTCTTCGCCTCGGCGAATTCTCGGTATCCTCGAGGACCTCCGACCATCGAGGTAAAACGTTCTACCTCCTTGCGATCTACAAGGTGAGGGTTTTTAAACCCAGCCCAAGCGAGGTAGTAACTGCCGGGCTGACTCTCAAGAGTATCGGCGTCCCCACCCTCGGCAGGCCCACCGTCTCCCCCTGCTCCAACCGAGGTGCCGGAAACTGTGAGGTTTTTAACGCTTAAGGTCTGGGTGGTTATCTCTTGGCTTGAAACAGCCCCCGCACTCACGTTGCTAAATGAGGCAGAGCCCGAGGGGGTTATGAAGTAGCTGTCCTCTTTGCCGAAAAACACCGTTCCCAGGAAGCGGGAGGTATTAAGAACAGCATTTTCGACCACACTTACGGACTTGGTAAAAAGCGTTCCTACCTCGGTTGGGAACTTGAAACCGAGCCTGAGCTCTCCGGATGACTTGGTTCGGTATTCGGCGATGTCGTTCACATCAACGATTGGGCTTAAGGGGCTGGGGGAAAAGGCGCGCTGCAAGCGCTCGCGCGTTAAAGGGGGTAGGGCGCTAGCCGCGAAGTAACCTCCAGCAAGAATGACCAGTAAAGTAGCAAGTAGCAGGTAGCTGGCGATTGGTTTAGGACGAGGGCGATAATCTTCGATGGCTCTTATGGGAATAAGCGGAGGGGTTGGGGGTTGCTGTATCTCCTCTAGCTTTGGCGTCACGGGTTCCGCTTCGCGTCTTTGATCGGTTTCCTCCCGAAAAGAGGTTAGAATTTGCTGGATATCTTTTTGGGAAAAACGCCGATCTCCTCCTGCGGTTCTTTGGGGTTCGATTCTGCCTTCCCGTTCCCAGCGTCTCAGGGTGGTAGGGGATACTCCGAGTAACCGGGCAGCTTCGGTTGAGGTATAAAGATTTTCGGGCAGTCGTTGGGCAGTCATCGGGCAGTTTCACTTTTCCCCGCAATTGCGGGAATTGGCAAGTTCGACCAACTGACTGAATTTAGCAGATTCAGGTATCAAATGTCAAGCAAAAAACCAACCTTGAATTCTAAACTTTGAACTTTAAATTTGTTTACTGTGCTATTATCCCCGAAGATGAAGTTAGTGATTGTGGAATCTCCGACCAAGGCGAAAACCCTGTCGAAATTCCTGGGGGGAGATTACGAAGTCGCCTCCTCAATGGGTCACGTCTACGACTTGCCCAAGAAAGAATTCGGGGTTGACGTGGAGCACGATTTTAAGCCGCAATACAAAGTTGTTCCCGGCAAGACCAAGGTTGTCGGTGCTTTAAGAAAAGCCGCAAAGAAGGCGGGTGAGGTATATCTTGCAACCGATCCGGATCGGGAAGGAGAGTCCATAGCTTGGCATATCAAGCAAGCCGTCGGGGATGGCAAGACCAAGCGCGTAGCTTTTCACGAGATCACGGAAAGAGCGGTTAAAGAGGCTTTTAAACACCCGAGGGACGTTAACCAAGATTTGGTCGATTCCCAACAAGCGCGGCGGGTTTTGGACCGCTTGGTGGGGTACAAACTATCACCTCTTCTTTGGAAGAAAGTTCGCTACGGCCTCTCCGCCGGGCGAGTTCAGTCGGTCGCGGTTCGTCTAATTGTCGAGCGCGAGCGCGAGCGCGAGGCGTTTCATCCGGAGGAGTATTGGGAGGTTGCAGCGAAGCTGCAGACTGCTGGACGACCGGACGACCGGACGGGGAGGGAGTTTGAAGCAAAGTTGATCGAGAAGAACGGAGAGAAGATAAAAATCGGTCTCAAAGAGGACGCGGATAAGGTGATTAAGGAGCTGGAGGGTGTAAATTACAAAGTTTCAAGCCTCGAAAAGAAGGAGCGCAAAAGAAACCCCTATCCTCCCTTCACAACCTCCACTCTCCAGCAGGCGGGGGTGAATGTGTTTGGCTTTTCCGCGCGGCGGACCATGAGAGCCGCCCAATCGCTCTACGAAGCAGGTCTTATAACTTATCACCGGACCGATTCAACTGCTATGGCACCTCAGGCACTGGAGCGAATAAGAAATTTTGTAAGCGGGAATTACGGTGGCAAATACTTGCCTAAAACTGCCAAACAGTACAAAACAAGGGTTAAACTGGCTCAGGAGGCGCACGAAGCCATCCGCCCCACACGCCCGGATGTCATAAGCGGCAAAATAAGCAAGATAGGCGGAGACGAAAAGAAAATATACGATTTGATATGGAGAAGAGCGGTCGCCTCCCAAATGCTCCCCGCCCTTTACGAACAGTTGACCGTTGGTGTTGAGGCCGGATCTTACGGCTTTCGCGCCACGGGGTCCAAGGTCACATTTGACGGTTGGGAGATAGTTTTCCGGGATCTTCAGACGCAAAACGGCGATAAGGAGGAAGATGGGGGGATACCGGAACTTAAAGAAGGCGAGGCGCTTAAACTACTGAAACTTTTGCCCTCCCAACACTTCACCGAGCCGCCCGCTCGATACACCGAGGCGACGCTTATCAAGAAGCTCGAGGAAGAGGGAATTGGCCGCCCGTCAACCTATGCCCCTATCATTCACACCATCCAAGCGCGGGGTTACGTACTTCGCGAAGGTCGTTCGCTCAAGCCCGACGATGCGGGAGTGGTGGTTAACGATCTTTTGGTTTCTTACTTTCCTGATATTGTCGACGTTTCCTTCACCGCAAAAATGGAGGACAACCTGGACGAGATCGCCAAAGGGCAAGTGTCTTGGGTCAAACCGATCGCTGACTTTTACGGTCCTTTCGCCGAGGAGCTGGAGAAAGCGGAAGAGAACATAGACAAATCCTCGATGACCACTATTGAGGAAACGGAGGAGAAGTGCCCGGAGAGCGGGCATCCCTTAGTCATAAAGCTCGGTCGTTACGGTAAGTTCTACTCCTGCTCAAACTTTCCGGATTGTAAGTACTCAAGACCCTTCGTCGAAAAAATTGGGATGATCTGCCCCGAGTGTGGCGAGGGGGAGGTCGTCGTTCGCCGAACCAAAAAGCGCGGTAGGACCTTTTACGGCTGCTCACGCTTTCCTGATTGTAAGTTTGCTAGTTGGAAGGATCCTCGAAAACCTAAAGGCGACAAAGTTGACGCACCAAAAGACGCGGAGAAGTGATATGGCTTCCAAGGTTGAAGATCAATTATTTGCACAGGTAACCACACTTTTAAAAACTAACCCGCATCTGGGGAAACTTATCAACATAGACGCCCTAGATGGTAGTGGAAATAGCACCCAAGCGTCTCGCTTGGTTAGTTATCTTGAGAATCGTCTTGGCAAGGTGCTTTTAACCAAGGAGCCAACGGAAGGGAAAATAGGAACCAGAATCCGAGAGGTTCTGCAGAAGAAGTGGGAACTTTCCGCGCTTCCGCTTCAACTTCTTTTTTCTGCCGATCGGGGTCACCACCTTGATGAGGAGATTATTCCTGCTCTTAAGGATGGTACTTGGGTGGTCACCGACCGCTACGCTCTCTCTACACTTGCTTTTGGAACGGCTCACGGTATACCCGCGTGGCAGCTTTTGGCGATGAACGTTTACTACCCTTGGCCTAACCTCGTTGTGGTTCTAGACGTCCCTGCCGAGGAGTGTGCAAGACGGATAGCGCGAGGGAGAGGTGAAAAAGAACTTTTCGAGGCGACCAAAACCCTGAAAAGGGTTAGGAAAGCATATCTTGCGCTCTCTAAAACCCTTCCCAATATAGAGCTTGTGGACGGTGTGGGGAGTGAGGAGGAGGTCTTTGCCCGAGTCCGAAGCGCCGTGGAGGACAATCTTCAATTTATGTGATATAACAATCTCGGCGGTATTTAACCCCAAACTGTAACCCCACGCAGTTACCTCAAAATAAAAATGGAGAGGAGGAGACAAAATGGAAGGTCATTTGACGGTCGTCGCCGGACCGATGTTTGCCGGGAAGACGAGTGAGCTAAGCCGTCTTGTCACGAACCTGCGCCGATACGGCAACCTCAACCCGCTGGTGGTCTATCCCTCGCGAGATACCCGTCCTTCCCGTTCGGGACTTATTGCTCCGCACGGTAGCGATTCCAGCGAGGGGATTTTGGCTGAGGTTGTCACGAACGCTACCGAGATTCTCGACCTCGTCGAGAGGTTTTCGAGCAGAAGGGTTCTCGTCATCGACGAGGTTATGCTTTTCCCACTGGAGGAAAAGGAAGGGCCTAACTTGATCCAGGTCGTTAACCAACTCCTTAGGAAAGGATGGCGCGTGGTCGTCGCCGGGTTGGACATGGACTTTAGAGGTCAACCCTTCGGCGTTGTGCCGGGGCTTATGGCCCTTGCGGAAGCGACGGGAGGCAAGATCTACAACCTCACGGCTGTCTGTGAGGTTTGTGGGGCCACCGCGACCATGACTCAGAGAATGGTCAACGGTCAGCCCGCGCATTACGACGACGGGTCGTGGTGATAGGAGCGGAAGAGCTTTACGAGGCTCGTTGTCCCGAACACCACGAGGTGAGGTATGACTAAATGCAAACCCCGATTCCTAAATTAGGCGTCGGGGTTTCTTTTTGCGTGCTATATTAATGTTCAAGTTCGTCCAAAATTAACCTAAAGGAAGGAGAAAAGAGATGTATCGAGTTGAACCGAAGGTGTTTCTGATCGGCGAAACCAGGGTTGTTGAAGAAGGACTTCAAGACTATCTCGAGCATATTGGGGTTCCGGACTGGACCTCGGACGCACCCACCGACGCCGAACGATTGATTGAGGTGATGGGGCGGTTATGTTACCGCAGTTTTGGTCCGGGACTAAATCCCAATATATCCCGAGTTAGGGAGCACAACAAGGACTACCTCGAGAACATCGTGCGGGTCAAACACGGGTCAGTGATCGAGCATCCGGTGATGAATTTCGTCTTTGCGGATGTCTCCCGGGTCTTTACTCACGAGCTGGTTCGTCACCGCGCCGGAGTAGCGATCTCACAGGAGAGTTTGCGGTTCGTACGTCTAGACGACCTTGGCCAGTGGCTCCCTACCGTGATTCGCGAGGACGAGAAGGCGGTTGAGATATTCTCAAGAACCTTCGCGGATTTGGAGCGACTGCAGCTTGAGCTTGCCGAGCACTTTGAACTTGATCAACCCGGTAAGAAGTTTCATCTCAAAAAGATCATCACTTCTGCAATGCGGCGGGTTGCCCCGATTGGTCTCTCCACTACCATTGGTTGGTCGGCGAACCCTCGAACAATCCGCTGGGTGCTTGAAATGCGCACAGAACCGAGCGCCGAGGAGGAGATCAGATTCGTTTTTGGGAAGGTTGGGGAAATTGTCTGCTCCAGGTACCCGCACCTTTTTGATGACTTTAAGGTTGAGGTCGAGGAAGGGTTGCCGTGGTATAAACCTGCCCACAGCAAGGTGTGAGAGTATATTCGTGTATGGCTCCGTTCGCAGGATGCGAATGGGGCCTTTCTTTTCTGTGATAACATTGTTGGGTTATGACAATAAAGAAAACAAAAACCAAGGCTAAAGCGACAAGACTAGCCGTCCCAACCCCCGAGAAACTCCTTGAGGCCGGGGTCCACTTGGGGCACGTCCGGCGGCGCTGGCACCCCAAGATGGAGCCCTTTATCTACACCGAGCGCGAGGGTGTACACGTGTTTGATCTTTATAAAACTCAGGAGAAATTGAAGGAAGCGGCGCAATTTTTGCGGGACACAGCGCAGCAGGGCGGAAAAGTACTCTTTGTCGGGACAAAGCGTCAAGCTCGGGAGATAGTGGAAGCTGAGGCCAAGAGAGTCGGCGCCTTTTTCATCGTCGACCGCTGGCTCGGAGGCCTTGTCACCAACTTCTCCTCGGTCAAAAAGAATATCGAGCGCCTCGAAGAACTCAAGCGCAAGGCAAAGGATAAGGAGTTTGAGCACTACACCAAAAAGGAGCAACTTATGATAAAGCGCCAAATTGCCAAGCTGGAGCGTCAGGTGGGAGGACTTACGGGCATGCGCGAGCTGCCGGACGCTTTGGTTTTAGCCTCCGTGCGCGGGGAGGATATAGCCGCTCGAGAAGGACAGCAAAAAGGGATTTCGGTTGTGGGAATAGCCGATACAAACGCCGACCCGAGCGTGGTTGACTACCTAATCCCAGGAAACGACGACTCCGCAACCTCAATTGAGATTATAATTAAGACGTTGGCGGACGCCGTTGAGGCGGGCAAGAAATGATCACAACGAAACAAATAAAAAAGCTTAGGGAGCAGACCCAAGCTCCGGTGATGGAGGTAAAGCGAGCGCTCGAGGAGGCCAGCGGGGACGAGAGTAAAGCCAGGGAGTTATTGAGAAAAAAAGCCGTGGTGCGCGCCGAGAAAAAGAAAGAACGCAAAGCCGGCGATGGGATGATTTTCTCCTATGTCCACAACGGGGGGAAGGTTGGGGTGATACTCGACCTTCGCTGCGAAACCGACTTCGTCGCCAAAACCCAGGATTTCCAAAATCTGGGTCGCGAACTTTGCCTCCAGATCGCCTCCATGGATCCCAAGGATGTAAAAACGCTTCTTAAACAGGAATATATTCGCGAACCCGGTAAGAAGGTGTCGGACATGGTCGCGGAGGTTGCGGGAACCGTCGGGGAGAACGTTAAAATAGAGAGATTCACCCGATATGTTATCTGATTTAGAGCGAAAACTTGAGGGGGTCATTCAAAAGTTTCAATCCGATTTGGCAACCATAAGAACGGGGCGTGCTTCCGCATCGTTGGTTGAGGATCTCAAAGTTGAGGCGTACGGGGCGACCATGACTCTCAAAGAACTTGCTTCGATTACCATTCCGGAACCCAGACAAATCTTGATAGCGCCGTGGGATAAAACCGTCTTTAAGGACATAGAGAAGGCGCTTCGCGCAGCTGACTTGAACCCGACGGTTGACGAGGAGGTCGTGAGGGTGGTTCTACCGCCTTTAACTGGAGAAACGCGCGAGAAGCTTATCCGGGAGGTCGGTGAGCGGGCCGAGGAAGCAAAGGTCGGGGTTCGGGTGGTTCGTCGGGATGCGGTTGAGGAGGTGGAGAAGGCCAAGGAGAGCAAAGAACTCTCGGAGGACGATTCGTTCATCCAAAAGAAGAAAATCGATGAACTGGTCGAAAACTATAATAGGCGTATGGACGGTATTTCTCAGGAGAAAAAGAATCAGCTGGAGATCTAATCGGTAATACAATAGTTTATGGATTTAATAAGCCTTTTGCGTTTCTTGATCGTACTTTCAGTCTTGATCTTCGTTCACGAGGGTGGGCACTTTTTATTCGCTAAACTTTTTGGCGTCGCGGTTGAGGAATTCGGGTTTGGTTTGCCTCCGCGAGTGTGGGGCAGGAAGATTGGGGGGACTATCTATTCTATAAATCTTCTCCCGATAGGTGGGTTTGTACGCCTCAAGGGAGAGGAAGGTGAAACCCTCGGGTTTGCGGCAGCTGATTCCTTTGCAATTAAAAGCAAAATCAAACGAGTCGCAATAATCGCGGCGGGCGCTCTTGGAAATTTTCTCCTGGCCTGGCTTACCTTCAGCGTTCTTTTGGGCGTTGGAACTGAAGTGCCGGCGGGCGCTGCTTTGGTTGAGGAGGTCGTTTCCCAGTCCCCGGCTTCTTCCGTGGGAATCGCGGTTGGGGATAGAATCATCTCCTTTGCCGGGGAGAAGGTCGAAACCGCCGATGAGCTTGTTGGGTTGATCGACGAAAATCGGGGGAAGTCAACAGTTTTAGAGTATGAGAGAGACGGCGTAAAGCGGGAGGTTACCGTGGCTCCGAGAATCGACCCTCTTCCTGGAGAAGGGTCGCTCGGGGTGGTCGTGAGCTCTGTAGCTCATGAGAAGGTTCCTTGGTGGAAGACTCCTTTCTCGAGCTTCTATTACACCGCGCGATATCTTTCGGGGATGGTCGAGGGTTTCTGGAAAGCTCTATCTAACGCTTTTCGAGGGGAGCCGACAGTTATCGGGGGGCCGGTCGCCATCTTCGCCCTCTCCCAAGCAGCTGCTTCTGGAGGTGTCGATGTTTTTTTGCAGTTTATGGCGCTTCTTTCTTTGAATTTGGTGGTCGTGAACCTCATTCCCATTCCGGCTTTAGACGGCGGGCGGATTCTTTTTATTGCTCTTGAGGCGCTGCGGGGAAAGAAGCTCTCACCCCGCGTTGAGCGCGCTTTTAACTCCTTAGGCTTTGCCTTTCTTCTGTTCCTTATCGTTCTTTTATCTATTCGTGATATTCGGACATTTTTCTAAAACGAAATCTGCTAAAATCTCTTCTAATTACTCTTAACTTGCGTTTACGCCTATTTAGTCCTATAATTTCAGCAGCCCTGCCGCACGTTAATAACCGCATCTTCCTTGACGACAGAATTGAGCGGTCGCTCCACGACCGTTGATACTGTCGCCAAAGGAGGTTTGATAGTTTCAAAAAGCTCGTAAAACAAATCAGTTCGAGCTAATCTCAATCCAAAAGAAGAAAGGAGGATGGATTATGTCCCGCAAAATGGAGCGCGGGCAGTCGTTGGTCTTGGTCGCCCTTGCGACGGTCGCTTTGATCGCGTTTCTTGGTTGGGTAGTGGACCAGGGGTTTCTCTACCTGGAGCGCAGGGCGCACCAGAAAGAGGTCGACGCAGCCTGCTTGGCAGGTGCGATAGCCGATCAAAATGGGGATCCCATTGAGGCGGAGATTATCGCAAGTCTCGCCGATAACGGAGTCGACCCCGCTTACTACACCCCTTACGAGGGGAGCGGGACGGGTCTCGTCAAGGGAATCCAGACCTACCCGGAAATTCGGGTTCGGGTCCTTGGTCCTTCGACCAGCATACTCTCGCACTTCCTGGGTAACCCAGACGGGTGGATTGTCGCCGCCGAGGCTCACTGCAAGGAGGGTTTAGGAGGTTTCCTTCCATTGGCTCTTCACGAGTGGATGGGTCCTGAATCCAAGATTCTGCAAACCCAGGATGACCCCAACGACTACTGGTCAGGTCCTTGTCCTCAACCTTTTCCCGACCCCTCAATCGCGCCAGCCGATCGCACCCCGGCAAACTGCTGGGTGTGGGGCGACTGGCAGATCTTGGCAGGGGACGGCCACGTACCCAACGAGGGTGGTAAGTCGATGAACGGCTTGATAGCCCCCGACGTGCGTTGCGAAGAGCGTGGACAACCGTGCACCAAGAAGGTGTACATCCCACCCGTTCCCGACGGGGTCGCGGTCAATACCCTCAAAAGCTACACCATGAGCTATATCGCGGCCGGCGGGTACGACGGTCCGCTTCCCTACCCCGGCGTCTACACCGGCGTCCACTCGGCTCTGATTGCGCAGCAGGAGGGTGTTTCCAACAACTTCCTCGCGCAGGAAATAGCCGAGCGCTATGGGGTTGGGGAGTACCTTATTGTCTTCGTCTACCGCGACGGCGAGCTCTACAACGGCAACAAGAACTTCGACTACGTCGAGGTGATTGGATTCGCCGTCGTCAAGATCGTCTACATCGACGCTAACACCGTCGCGGTTGTTCCGGTTTATCCGGCGACCAACGAGGGTGACCCATCAATCGAGGACGATCTTCCCAAGAGCCCGGCGGAAATCGCCGAAGCCGGATTCGACATCTACCCAGTGCTCTTGCCCTGGGAGTAGCGCCGAAAGGAGACAGAAACAATGAAGAAAAAGGAAAAGGGACAGGGGATGACAGAGTTTGCCCTCGTTCTCCCGTTTCTGGCTATGCTGCTCCTGGGCATCGCGATATTCGGCGACGCGTTTCGTCGGGTCGAAGCTTTGGAGAACGCTGCTAGCGAGGGCGGACGAGCGGCTCAGGTTTGGAGGCCTGACGGGGTTACGACCTGCTTCCAGGTGGTGGAGGCCGCCGCGAGGCGGATTACTCCCTTGGAGGTAACGGTCACGACCTCCGCAAACTGCAGCGCCACCGACGGCTGGGCCCGGATACCCTCCGGGACCCTGATTACGGTGACGGTCTCGCACACTTTCAAGCCCATCTTTGTCTCTACACTCTTGAAGGGTCCGGGTGATCCTCCTTGGGTGTGGACGTACACAGCAGAGGTTGTGGATCGGCACGAGTGATGGGATGAGAGACACAAGAAAAAAACCCGCAAGCGGTTCAACCGTCTGCGGGTTTCTTTTTTGTCTCAGCTCCTTCCCTCTGGGCTCCTCGAGTTGTCGGAGTGCTTGGTCTCCTCTTCCTCGCGGCCCTTCGGCTTGTCCGACCCCTCCCAAGCGTCTCGATATTGCTCCGGGATTTGGGTCCCCATCTCGGTCTCGACAGTGCCGGTGACCCTTACCGTTGGTTCCTCGACCACGTCCGTGGCGCTCTTGGCCTTTCGTCTTCGGGCGAAGCGGCTTCCGGCGCTCCGGGTCACGTCCTCTTCCTTCTTTCCGCTGGAACCGGTTGCGAGTATGCTCTCCCGTTCCAGCGCGGAGGAGAATTTGTACTCGTGCTTGCGGAGCGGGGCCTCTATCTGCTCGAGAGCTTCGGAAAACTCCACCCAGCGAGCGTTGTCGAAGGCCGGGTCAGCCACTTCCACGAAGCGGTCCCAGGCGTCGGACCATTCCGCACTCGCAGGGACATCCTCCCCAAACTCATCCTTGAGCCGGCGCTGGATTTCGCTCGTCGCCTCGACGCGCTCCATGATGGTCTTGAGCTTGTCGCCCCAAACCCTGTACTGGCGCGCGATGTCTATGAGGTTGTTGAGCATCTCCTTGATGTCGCCGAGTTTCCCTTGGAGTTCGTGCCATTGAGCATCGCCCCAAAGTTCAGGAACCTCCTTGCGAAAGAGCGTCAGAACCCGAGCCATTTGAGGTGGGGGAGTGAACTCCCCGTATTCCTTCTGGAGATTTTGGTACGCCTCATGAACCTCGTCGATAAACTTCTGGACCTCGACCACCTCGCCGGCCCAGTGCTCGAACCCAATCCGCACGCCTTCGGCGAGGGTATCGACGAGCTCGACGAGCTTTTCGTGCTCGAGACCCTGCTCTTCAAGCTCAGTCATCCGTTCGAGCGATCTCTTGCAGAAAGCTTCGACCGCTTCAAACTTGAGGTAGCGCGCACCTGACGTGATGCTTGTTTCCCCGGCTTTCTGACTTTTCTTCTGTTGCCGGGCATTCACATAGCGAATGGCGTTCTCCAGCTTATCGCGGGAGGCTTGAAGCTCAAGCTCCTGCTTCTCCTCGGTTCGACGGCGCTTTGCAGCTTCTTCCTGTCCGGTGAGCATGCGATCGCGAAACTCGAGAGGGGTTTCGCGCCTTCCCTTTTCCGTGTTGATGGGGGTCGTCGCATACTCAAGCTTTGCGATGAGCTCGTTCTGCGACTTGATGAGAGATCGCAGATCTCCTCGGAGCTTCCTGAGTGTTCGATTTCTGCCGCGCGGTGGTCTTCGGATCGCGTGGTAGAAGATCCTTAACACAAACGCCAGAGCCGCAGCGGGCCAGGCGATGAGGATTGTAACCATCCACACGATTAACCTCCACACCAGCCAGAACAACCCATCCCACAGAAAGGTAGCTATGGCTTTGGGCGTCCGCCTTGTAGGCTTTCGGACCGCAAAGTTTTCCTCCTCGTATTTCCTTAGCGGTTCCCACGTTCGCAGATTGAAGAAACACGGTCTCGGAGGGTTAAGTACCTCAAGCAGTCGTTTGGATTTCTCCTCCACGCTACTTTTAAGGTCGCGGATCCGGGGACCGATCACCTCCGCCTCGTAGGACAACGGAGCGGTGATGACACGATAGCTCATGTAGAGCTGTTCGATGCGCTCGTTGCTCTTCCTCACGTGGGTCGCCAGTGGGTTTTGCCCTAGGGCAATTTCGCGCCGAAGTCTCCAACGCTCGCGGATCGGTGGCAAGATCTTCTTTACCAGGAGCCACCCCAAAACCAAGACCGCATCTGCGGCAACAAAGTACCGAATCCACAGGGGCAAGCTCTCCCAAAGTGTTTGAAACTCGCTCATATCTCTTGTCTCCTTTCTTCCTCGGCGAAACGCTCGAGAATGGGTTTCACCCTTGCGTAGTGAAGATCGGACAAGAACTTTCTTCGCTCCTGTCCTTCCATCTTCCGGATTCTGTCCTGCATCTCATCCCATTCCCCCAAGAAGCGCCTCGCTTCCTGTCCCAGGGTGTGACCCGGGTACTCTCTCGCGATTTTCCGAAGCTCCTCGATGCTTTCGTCGAGTGCTTTGGCGCCCGCTCTTTGGGATAAACCCTCTTCTGTGGAGTGTAACACTCCAGAGAAGTAGAGAAACGCGGCGGCGACCACGATAAGGATGAGTATGAAGACGGCCAAACCGATGAGCATGGCGTCGTCAAGTCCAACAATGGAACTTGAGAGATTGGCAATCATCGTCCTTTCTCCTTTCTAGATTTGGTTTTATGGTGCAAACTTCTTGGGAAATTATACTTGGGGTTTAGCTTCTCGTCAACTTATAGGATAAAAAAGAACCCGCCCCATCCCGTAAGACGTGAGCGGGTTTCTCTCTATTCGATGAAGTGGATCTCAAACCCTTCCCATTTTCCAGGTTCTTCCTCTGCTTGTTCCTCGGGTGGAGGTTCAAGGCGAGAGTCGATGAACTCACGGATGTCGAGGAAGTACCGTGAGACGGTTGTTTGGGAGCCGTCCGGGTAGTACCAGGGTGTTTCCACGAGGTACCTCTCGTAGGTTTCGGTGTAGGCGAGGTCCAGGTGCAAATGCGCAAAAAAGTCCGGGTCGTTCTCTTTTCCCGTCCTCCCGATAGCCCCTATTACCTGCCCCAGCTCGACCGTCTCCCCGAGCTTGACGAAAATCTCGCTGAGGTGAGCGTAGCGGCTGTAGACCTCGGACCCGTCTGGTAACCGGTGACGGACGACTACGAGGTTGCCGAGGCCGTTTCCAGACCGTTTGGCGTAGACCACGCGTCCGGTACCGATGGCCTTGACCGGAAAACCGATGTCCTCGTTTCCGGTTCCGATGTTGAAATCTTCGCCTATGTGCCACGCGTCAATCTCTTCGTCGGTCTTGCGGTCGCGTTGGCGCTGCAGGTGGCGATAGCCGCCTGCGGTCTGAAGCTCCAACGGTATTGGGTAGTCGAAAAACTCGGCTATTGGCATACCTTCCCCGTCGCCAAAGAGCGCGTCGTGGAGGAAGAAGTAGCCGGTTTCAATGTCCCACCGTTGCATCTCAACCGGTAGCAAGACCCGCATCAGGTACTTGCGAAGCGAGGCGAAGTAGTTCTCGACCGCCTCTTGGTGGGCCTCTTCCTCTTGGAGGAAGGGTCCGAAGTAGAGCTCCTTGTCTTCGTCGCTTCCTTGAGTGAGAGTGAGTATGCCCAAGAGGTACCGTAGTTTCGCCGCCTCCTCAACCCCGAGATCCCTCGAAGGATCGCGGTTGTGACCGTACACCTCGTGGTTGTCCCAGATTTCCCACGGTCCCACGCCGTACCTTCTCAAAGCCCACAGCAGTCCCAAGAGATCTGCCGTGCTCTCTCCGGTGAGCTCGCCGTCTACCTTGACGACTATGGATCGACGGTGGATGCTTACCCGAGTCTCATAGAGTTCGACGAGAATCGGATCAAACCCCGGGAAACGTGGATCTAGCGATACGCTGAACGCCGAGTAGACGTAGGGCTGGCCGTTTCGCAAGTACGCGTCCCAGTCAATCTGCTGCAGTTGCCAGATGACGAGGGGCGTCCCTTGCGCTCCAGGCTCCTTAGTTTGGACAACGCCGCCCTCGCCAACCAAGAAGTGGCTGTAGACGAAGGGGTCGTCTTCGAGCTTGCCGTTCACGCGCTGAAGAACGACGGCCCACTGCACAGGAGACCCGAGAAGCTCCGCGGTGAGCTCTATTGACTCCCAGTCCGTGGGGCCCTTGGCAATGAGGGGAGCTCGCTCCCACCCCGGGTTGAGGCTGTGGAGCAGAAGGTACCCGTCCTCGTCGATTTGCATCTCGGGGACGAGCTCGAGAATTCCCTTGACCTCCGCGAGCTCCTCCGGCAGTTCCTCAAGAGTCAAGCTTGGCCACGGTGGGGGTGTAGCTGGGGACTCGGGGTCATCGAGCGGTAAAGCGGTACTGGTTAGCAGGGTCAAGGTGAAAACGAGCCGAAAAAGCACGACTGCATTCACAATCTTCCTCCTTTCATTTGAATTTTGGAGTGCGGGTTATAACGACTTGGGTAATTATAAGCCGAATTGACCTTTTGGTCAATGATATAGGGTTAAATAACGGTTAAACGGCACAAAGAGTAACCCCGAACGAGGGTTTGGAGAAAGCACAGCTTGGAATGTTTAAGTCAGTCCCGTTGGTGCGGGGCGCAGAAAGAGGAAAAAGCAGGGCAAGGAAACCCTTTGCTCCTCTTTCGAAGCCCGAGAGGGTGACGAGTTTGGAAGGCGAGAACTTGAAACCCGCGACACGGGGTTGACATTTAAGTCTAAAATCTGCTAATTGTGAAGTTGAACAAACCTGGACAAGCTTTCTGATAAGCTGCCCAGACTGCCCATGCGAAAGACCTTACTGCCCATAAGCGAGGCTGCAAATTACCTTGGGGTCTCAACCAAGACCCTGCGGCGTTGGGAAAAGCAAGGCCGCATATCCCCCTACCGAACCCGTGGAAATCAACGCCGTTATACCCTAGCTGCTTTAGACGCCGTAAAACCCCTAGTTAGGAAGAGGAAAAGCACCCCAAAACCGCAATTTGAGCCGCCTCTTACCATCAGCGAGGCGGCGGAGGAGTTGGGCGACAAGCTCAAGACTCTACGCGTTTGGGAGAAAGAGGAAGGGACGCCAGTCCCTTTGAGAACCTCGGGCGGCCAGCGCCGATACCTTCCTACCGACGTAAAACTTATCCAAGCCAAGGGTAAGGTGCCGCCCTCGAAACCTCCCGAAACGCCCGTTAGAAGGATTGAGGATTACAAACCTCGGCGGCGCAAAACACCCCTAGTTTACGCTTTCTTTGTCTTTCTTATTCTCGCTCTTGCGGCCGGGTGGGTGACTTTGCCAACCTTAACTCGCGAGCGCATTAAGCGCGCCTTTATCCCAGGACCGGTGCTCCCTATCGTCGATGTGAACGACGCTTTGGAGTATCAGGGTGCGGGAGGGATCGTAACTGCCCTTAAAGCTAAATATCCTTTGGAAACGAGTTCTCTTGTAACGGAGGTACTTCGCGCGACGAACGACGCTATCCTAAATACCTCGCGCTTCCTGGGAACGGTCTTTTTTGGCAGAAGTGACGAGTACTACGTCACTCCCGCGGGAGACGCGGTTTTGAAGAATCTCACAACCGAGGATATCAGCGCCCACTTCGCTCGTTTTAGTAAGGCGATCACCCCATCGGCGGGAAAGTCGAGCGAGCGGGGAATTTACTTCCCCACAAACCTCGGAGGTCGGTGAGCGGGCCGAGGAAGCTTTTATCCGCTATTTCGTCCAGTACGGGGAATCGACCAAACTCCTAATCGGTATAAACGATAATGCGGACGACGAGATCGGGTTTTGGCAAATGGGGGCGGAGCGCCTGACCATCGCGGATGGAAAGGTCGGGATTGGATCCACCAGCCCCACCGCGACCCTGACGGTCGGCGGGGATGTTTTGGTCGAAGGGTCCCTCTCTGTTTCTTCCTCCACTTTCGTTCCTAACCTTAACGCTGATTTTCTGGACTCCCTAGACTCAATTCTGTTTCTCCGTTCAGATACCTCCGATAACTACACCTCCGGCACACTGCCTTGGATGATACCTCTACCAACACGCAAATCGAGTTGGGAAGAACAGAGCGAACCACCTTCGGTGGGACGGCTGCGAGCGGTATCGGTTCCTACACAAGCTCATACGTCGAAACCGCCAGCGGCTCTCTTATGGAAGCCGGGCGGTTTGGTTTCCGAGCCCATATCGTTGCAAACGGAGCAGAAGGAGACGAAGCTAACAACAACGCGGCAGCCTTCGTAGTGGACGTCGAGAGGCAGAATTGGGACGGCATGATACCGGTTCTGGCGGCGTACGCTACCGGCGGCGATCGTTTCCTGTGCAGGGACGGAGTCGAAAACGTAAGTCCCACAAACTGGGACTGCTTTGGAATGACAATCGGCTCCGCCAACGCCGTTAATCTAAATTTTGACGGAACGAGCCGCTTCTCCTTCGACTACAGCTACGGGAGCGCTCAAGCGACCATAATGGCCGTTAATATTGCAGACGATTTATTGCTTAAAACCCTTGGATCTCAACCTATCTCTTTTGATACCGCCAACAATGGTACGGATCTACAAATCGATTCCTCTGGGAATACTATCGCCTACGGAGATCTCACCGTCGGCGGCGGGGAGCTCTATCTTACCCCAATATCCTCATCCTCATCTACAACCGAAGGGACTATATACTTTGACTCCGACAATTCCCGGCTCTATGTCT
>CAYGCK010000007.1:0-27030 GCA_964348395.1 uncultured Candidatus Saccharibacteria bacterium
CCACCGTTCCGGCTATTCCAGAAGGTTCGGTTAGCCCCGGGCTCGGTGTGCCGCAACCAATTCTTATCAAACGCTCTTGTGCTTTAACATATTCCTCTGGATAGAGGGTGCAAAAGGAACCTTCTCTGGATATTTTGACGATCTCCAGATTTGCCGGGTATCTTAGGGTCGCCCCCACTGCATTTATGTTCACCGACCCGGGGTAGACAACCACCTGAACGGAAAATTGGCTACCTTCTAGGACCGTCGCGCTTGCCGGGCTGATAACCAGGAATGCTTCTTTATTTACTTTGGCAGGCGGGGCGATTTTAAGAATGGTTTGATCGACAGCTCTACTGACAATCCGTCCCCCGGCGAAAGCAACGGCAACCATAACTGCAACGTGGATTAAAAAACCTAATCTTGTGTGGGCCGTGTGGGAGTGAGTGGGCAGGAGTTTAATCATCGAACTATCCTATGGACAACCAAAGGGGAAACGAACAGGCAAATGCCGACGGCAGTTGCTAAGAAGGTTATCGCGGTCAGGAAGGCAGAGAGATCTTTGGATGGGTAGGGTTCAAATACTACCAAAAGCCCGGTACTTTCGCCCTCGCCGTTGGTCAGAATTTTACCGGAAGCGGTATAGGTTTGCCCTCCGCTTGAGATATTTTGGGTGAACGAGGTGTTTTGGCTCACGTTGGGATCGGTAAAGGCAAGTTGGATAAAATTTTGCATGGCCTTATCTAAGGTTTCATCTTCTATTGTAGAAACATACAGTTTGTTGCAATTGCAATAAATCCCCAAGTCCAAAACGCCCGTTTTTTCGGCTAAATCCAAAGCAAGTTCCCGGTTAACCAGCCTTGCTGCAAAGACGGCTCCTATAACTTGCTCCCGCTCTTTTAAAGGTTCTCCCGCCCCCACAACCAGAGGAGCGCTGACCGCCGGTTCCAAAAATCGCTGGGCTTCCCCTTGCAGGATTTTAGTATGCGTCGGACCCAGCATACCTAGGTCGGTTCCTATCAAGAGGGGGTTGTGCGGAGCAACGACCACGATCCCGCTCTCGTCGGTAATGGCCAGAGCGTTTAGTTCCGGAGTTTCGTTGAGAATTTCTCTTGTTTGGGAGGTCAGGGTCGAAAACTCCTTTTGCTTGAAAGTTTCAACAAAACTCTGGTCCTCGATAAGGGACCTAGCCGTTTGCGAAGCTATTTCCTGGTAACTTGCGAGTTCAGCCGCCGCTTTATCCAAACGGGCTAGCGATTTTTGGTGGGTGACGTCGTCGTAACTGTATTCAACGTAGGAGAAGATGGAGACCCCTACAAAAGCTGTGAGAGCGACAAGAACCAAAGCTCTTTTGGCTAAGTTTTTCTCCTTTAGCTTTATTTTTCCCTCACCTTTCCAAAGGAATCGATCAACCACGACCATGAGGACGACGGCGGAGGCTGCGGTTAGAATAAAAGCTTCGAATTTGAAGAATCGAAGATAGGGGAGAATGGCCAACGGCCACAGTATCATGGAAGAGCTGGTTATCAAACTTAGGACAAAGGCCTTCCAATCCCGGTTAAAAATAAACCTGTGCAAAAGAAGCCAGGAGGCAATACCCAAAAGTACATAGACCGCGGCGGCAAAAATATACCTTACCCAAAGTTCAGGCAGCGATATTGCATAGGGGTGATATGAAGGGAAGTTTATACCCATCTTCCTAGATTAGACAGCAAAACCGTTGGCTAGGTCAAATCCCAGACCTTTTTATTTAACGTTCTCTTGAGTTGCCGGGAATCCGGGAAAGTTCCAGGAAACCGTAAGTGAAGCGCCAAAACTTAAGATGGCTCCCTCGGTTGTCCTTGCTTCTTTGAGGCAAAGGCAAAGGGCAGGGTAGAAGCCGCCGTTCCCGGCAGACTTAACCAATTAAGTCGACTACTCCTTTACTGCCTTTCGGAATTCTCTTACCGAGTCTCCGATACCTCGGGCCAGTTCGGGAAGCTTTCTCCCGCCGAAGAAAACCAGAAGTATAGCGGACACGAATATAAGTTCAGTTGTACCCAGTCCTCCTAACACATTTATCACCCCCTCTCGACGGCGTATGTACTCATACGCTCTTTTATAGTTGCACAAATGGGAACGCTATAGCAATAGGGTGTATCAGAAGGCGGAGTCGAATTGCTGATAGGTGAGGGTGGTGGCGCGGTCGGCCCACGCGTCGGCGAAGTCCGTTTCGGTGGGGTTGTTGGCGGGGGTCGCGTAAAGGTAGGACAGATCCCCTGTGGTGTCGTTTTCCTTGATTATGTACCAAGCCCCGGCCTTGTCCACAAAACCGTAGTAGAAGGTGGTTCCGGCGTCGTCAATCTCCGTTATGCCGTATCCGCTGGTGGGGTATTTTTCGGCCGGGTCTATTTGGTTGCCGGCGGTATCTTTGATGGCTACGGTTCCGGGGCCGGGGACGCTACCGAAGAAGGCGGCTCCCGCTCCCCTGGGGTTTAGGATGGAGTAGGCCAAGATTCCCAGACCGACTCCGCCTATTTTCTTTAAGAAGTCTCGCCTCTTGGGATCTTCCACCCCTTCTTTGCTTACCGCCTTGACCTTGGCCGGCGCGGGCTTTTCTTCCTTGACGGCTTCCTCTTTTGGTCTTCCAGAACTGCCGACGAACCGCCCCACCAAGGACCCCCAGAAGTAAAGCGGTAGGGGAGCGCTAAGAGCGGCGAGGATGTACTCCGCTTGCGTGGTCGCTCCACCCAGGTTAAAGAAGAAGAGGATGCTGGTTGTTATAAGACTCAAGACAAAAGCGAGGCCTTTAAGTGCTGCAAGTCCGGGGAAAGAGCGAATTCTTTCTATCAAAAGAAATGCGGTATAAGCCACGACCGGCAAAAGAAAAGCGACGAGAAGCTGGTAGCCCAGGGTATCTAACCTCTGTACACCTTGGAAAAGTAGAAGAGAGGCGATCGCCAAATTGTAAAAAACTAGTACTGCCTTAAGAACCAAACCTATCTACCTCCAAAACCCCATCGGACAGGTTTAAGAGGGCAGGTTCGTTGGGGAGAAAACCACGATCTCGTCTAACTTTGAATATAGTTAAAAACCTACCCGCCCGTCAAGAGTGGACACACACCCGCCTTAGGCGATCGAGGACCACTCTTGTGCTCCGACGTACCGTCGGAGGAACAAGGGAGAATCAAAAGATTAAGGCTTCGACTTGGCCTTTTCCTCTTCTTTTTTCTTCGTCTTCTCCTTAGTTTCTTTGCCGTCTTCGATTTTTTTCTCGGTAACGGGTTCCTTTTTGCCTTTTTTCCTCGCCCTTACCTTCTTTATCCGCCTTTCCCCCAAGAACCCTAACCCGGCAAGCAGGGCGAGAAGAACCGGGTAGAAGATAAAGCCGGGGACCGTAATTCCCAAGAGGTACACAGACCCCATGGTCACCGTAAAGCTAACCTCTGCCGGGTTGCTTTCTATACCGTCCGCGTTTATGTAAACCGCCGAAAGTCGCCTCACCTCCGGCACTATCCAGCCCTTGTGGGTGTAGTTTGACTCTTCCCCGGGCGAGCTTTTGAGGGTGGCGATCAGCCTATCGTCGAGTAAGAGCTCGACCGTCCCCGCCGCGCTGGTTGTGAAGCCGACCTCGAGCGGAGCGAAAAGCGCTATCCTCTCACCATCCGTCGGGCGAATGATCTGGGGCGGGGCGACGCTTATGACGACGAGTGTGATTTTGGAGTCGGTGGTGTTGCCGGCCTGGTCAAAAGCTCGGACCGTGATTTCATGACTTCCGCTTCTTATCCTTTCAAACCGGTAGGGGCTCGTTGTTTCAAAGAAATCTCCGCCATCGATCGAAATCTCGTAATGGTCTACACCAGAAGTAGTGTCGGTTGTAAAGAAGGAGAGCATGGGCGCGCGAAATACCTTATCGGCCGGGGGATCGGAGACTATTTCAAACGCCTCAGGCGCCGTCGCGTCTACTTGGATGCGAAAGTGGGCGGTGTTGCTCCACGCGTTTTCCTTGCGGGCTTTTACGTGGAAGTAGTGAACACCATCGGGGAGATCGGTGTAGGTTTTGCTACTTTCCGTTCCCGTCGCCGTATCGTCGGGGGTATCGGTGGGGTTTTGATTAAGAGTATAGGAGAAGCCGTCCGCTCCCTCGGCGGACCAGGAGATCTCCGCGGTTCGGGCTTGGTACCAGGCGTTTTGATCGGGGTGGGTGGCGGAGGAGACCGACGGCGCGCCCTCCGGAAGCTCTTGGATATTGAAGGTAGCAGACTCGCGAGAACTTAGGACTTCCGTCCCGGCTCCGTCTGCCTTTTTAACGTTGCCGCCTGAAATGCTAACCGTGGCCGACCCCGCCCCTTGGGCGAGAAAGACAATCGTCCCCAGCTTTCCGGACGAGCCGCTGTAGGCGTTGAAGGTTCCGCACTCCAACGTCGTGGGGGTTTGAGTAATCCAAAGCGCGCAGATGGAACCGCCCCCCGAGACCGAAACCGGGTTGAGGTTTGAGGAGTTGGTGAGGGTCGCCTTGTAGGCGTTGGTCGCGGTCCCGCCAGCGTCCACCAAGACGTCGACTAAGATGTAGGAGCCGACATAGTAGTTCCCTTCCGACGGAGAAAGATAGAGCCTGGCGCCTGCGGCACGTGCAGGAATAGAGAATAGGAGTAGGAGTAGTTGAAATACAAGAACTACCCCGAAGACCGCTTCCAGTTTCTTAAGTCTTTGCGCCAAGTTTCTCATGTTTATCTCAATTTAACTATTTTCTGCTCCCTATTCCTACTCCTTGCTCTCAAGGGCACTTGCCCCAATGGAAGAGCATTATCGAGAAGTCGGTCAGGTTGACTATTCCGTCGTTATTCAAATCCGCTGTCGGGTTGGAGGTCTTCCAGTAGTAAAGCAGTATTGAGAAGTCGGTCAGATCCACCCAACCGTCGTTGTTGATATCCCCCAAACATATTACCCCGGAAACGGCGTTAAATTGGCGAACCGCGGCCGATTTTTCCGTCCCCCAATAGACTATTAATTTGAACCAGTATAATCCGGGGTTTGGGACGGTTGCGTTAAGCGTGGTTGTCCAGCTTTGCCCGGCTAGTATGTACTTGGCGTCGGCGCCGTAAAAGACATCATCTCCACCTCCGCATTGGTTGCTCTGGTCATCCACAACGCAATATGCGTATTGGTACTCGTAGTCGCTCCCGCCTTCGTTTTTGATGGTGATACTGGCGGCTATGGAAGGGACGACGTTGTCGGTTATGGCGTTAATCTGCACTTGAGCCGGCGAGTCGGTCTCCACTTCCCAGTAGCTCCCATCCTGAATAGGCGCGGTTCCGCCGATATCTACGGTCACAACTGTTTCCCATCGACCCGCGACGGAACCTGTCGGGACCGTCCAGACCAGCTCATAAGTTCCTGTCGCTATTTTTGTCATTGTGGCCGGGACGCCCGATGGGTTTGCCCGGTTGGCGTCATAGATTGTCACGGCCGGGTTAGAAACGGCGTCCGCCAGTTCGGTTTGGGTGTTTAGGACCCAAAGCTTGGCGCGGTAGGCCTTACCAACCAGAACTTCTCCATCGCCGGAGAAGCGGGTCGTCCACTGGCGTTCTAAGGTTTCCTCTTGGGCGATATGCTCGGTTGGAGTGATCTCTCGGGTCGTCAAGCTTCGCGTAGCAAAGCTCCAAATATCGGCGACCAAGGTCCCAAAGGTGGTTAGACTGCGAGCCGAGTAGCTCCAAATGGCGGCTGCGGTTAAGCGAACCGGGATAATACTTATGCTTTTGTCCAGGCATAAGGTTTGGTTTGGGGTGACGTTTGTGACGGTGCAGCACATGGTGGAGCGGTAGTTTCCAAGGGAAAGACCGGTCGTGTCCAAGTCATAGTAAAACCAACCGTCGGCGGCTTCGCTCATCGTAAATGGCGATCCGGATATAGGCGTGCCTCCCGGGTCACGCACTGTCAGGGTGCAGCTGGCGTCCGCGGGGTCCACAGTGGAGTAGTCGTCGTTGTATAAGAATTCGCCGACTTGGCACGTGGAGCCGGTTTCGCAGTTTTGGTATTCGACGGCCAAAAGCGGCCGCACTTTCAAGAAAAATAACAGACCGCCCAAAAAAATTAGAGCGCTTGACAGGAGCAAGAGTCGACGATCGGTCAAAATAGACAGCTTCATGTTTCCTCTAAAGCGGGTTTTTATGAGGTGCTCGCCTCTCTCTTTTTAGGATCGCTGAATCCTTTTTTGATTTCTTTAATAGATTGTCCTATGCCTCGGCTAAGCTCCGGCAATTTCTTTGGTCCAATCATCAAGAGCAGGACCGAGGCGATTAGAATTATTTCTACCGTTCCTAAATTTCGAAGCAACTTGTATCACCCCCTTGCAAAATCGACGCCTGCCAGAGCAAGAGCGTCATATCTCTTTTTCAAGTGTATCTACTACCGGTACCCTGTTGCAAGGGTTAAATTCTTGTTAAAATTCCCTCGAAATGGGCAAAGAATACTGGGTCGTCGCCGCTATTGCACTTTTTATCCTGTCTTCAGTCTTGGAGTCTATCGCCGGTCCCGTGCAGCTCACGCTTTCCAACGCGTTTGCTTTCCTTTCCGCGTCTTATCTTTCCGTATACCCTCTGACCGCGGTCGCGATAGGGGTTAGGGCTTTGGCGTTTGTCCTCTCGGCGGTTTTGGTGATTTCTCTTATTGAGAGGCAATACTTCCTAAAGGCGACCATACTTTTTGCGGTGGGGGTATTGGCCGAGCTTTACGCGGTGCAGCAGCTTGCGACTAAAACGATACTTACTCCCGTGACGCTGACTCTATCTTTCGCTTACGCCGGGGTTGGGTTGGCCCCTGTAGTTCTTTTCTATATTTTGCGCGGTGCCTTTGGCGGCGTGGCTACGCAGCTTGCAGGGGAGCCGGAGGAAGAGGAAAGGGAATCTCGAGAACGGGTAGAAAGACTCAAGGATTTGAGCACGGACAAAAAGGAAGAGGAATCCAAATCGAAATCTTAACCCTTCCTTGCTTTGGTTTTGCCCTTTGGTACCTCTCCCCTTGTGTAACCGGTGACGATTTCTTTAACCAAATCAGTAACCTGTTTAGGTTCGTACTCGCTTTTAATGATGTATCGTACGGCTCCGGCCAAAAGCGGTTTTCTGAGAAGTTGGAGCATCACCTAAAAATAACAGAAAACAACCGGTATGTTCAGCTCGTGGAGTTGAAATTTCTAGCAAGACCGAATAAGTTAAAGTTATATTAAGAGTTAGCCCCTTATCTATGGTTTACTTATTGTGGTACAGAGGAGAAAGCGGTTTTCAAGGCGTTCACGCGTGGATCGATAAGCTGTGTAACACCTACGGTTTTAGCCCAATTGTGATCGATAAAGAAAGGGGCGATAAAAAAGGCACGAAAAACGGTTTTACCTACTCTTCCATAAATTATGTTCTGAAAAACCCTAAGTTTAAGAACCACAAGTGGATCTGGATGGACTCGAAAGGCGATAAATTTCTGGACGAGTACGAACACCCAAAAGATAAAGCTATCTACTGCGTAGGTTCTGATTTTGGTGGTTTCGAGGGAAAAGATATAAAGAAACTTAAAGGAGATAAAATAAAAATCCGCCAAGACGAGCCCGACGATTGGTTCGCGGCAATGGTGGTACCTCTTTTAGTTTACGATAGGTATTTATACTTAAAAGGGAGGCGAAAGTAATGGCCGTACCGACTCTTACATCCAATTTAACCAGTATTAATAATTGGGATACTCTTAACGGCTCGGGTTGGGGACAAAACGCCGCAAAGTGGTCGCTCGAGTCTGACATTGTTCTTGAGGGTACGAACTCCGTTGGTCTAGCTCCTTTCCAGACTGGAGACGGTGGGTATGGGTACCAAACGGCCGCAAATGTCGATGTCACAGCCAACCTACTTCTTTTATGGGTTTATGTCCAGCCGGGTTTTGTCAATACCAGCACGAACTACGGAGTCTACGTTCGAGTAACGGACTCCACTACTAGCTGGACTACTAATTACTACGACTGGCAGGTTGGGGGCTCGGATGTTGCCTGGGTTGGGCGGGGATGGCACCTGATCGCGCTTGATTGCAATACAAACCCGGATCGGAGTGCTGGAACACCACCGGTTTTAACCGCTATCCGTCGCATTGGGGTGGGAACAAATATGATAGCCACCGCTTCAAAGTCTACCATCGTAGCTATCGATGCCTGGTATTACGGAAGCTATGTGGAAGCGACGGGGGTATCTACGGGCTCCCTGTCACTAACCTACACTGCCGCAACAAGTCAGATAAGCCGAGGTAGCGGGTCTTTTATTACCGATGGTTTTGAGACCGGAGACAAAATCGTAGTTAGCGGCACGACTAACAACAACGGCGAGTATACTATCACTGGTACGGTCAACGCGCTCAACATCACCGTCGTGGAAACTTTGGTGGACGAAACGGTAACCTCGATTGTTGATGGCTACATAGGCTTCGAAGATATCTACCAAAAGGACGGACCGACGGATGATAATTGGTGGGGCGCTGTTTCTAAGAATCCGCTTGGTCTCTACGAACTGAATTATAACCTCTATATTGGTGATCAATCGGGTAGCAACCGTACCAGATTCCGTTCTAGGGGTGAGGTTGCATATTTTGCTGATCAACCCGCCGCGGATAGGGATGTGGGTGGGACAACAAATTACCTAAACGTGTATGTGGTAAACGATACGGGGTTCACGGATTTTGAGGCGGGTACTTCCTCGGGCTCAGGGGATAATCGCGTAGGATTTTCGGGATCGGTCTTTAGCCAGGATAATACCTTTTTTGGGGTTGACGGGAAATTTGACTTTAGTGATACCGTCAACGAGTTGGAGGTCTACGGCGCTACTTTCTTGGGAATCGGTAAAGGGGTGGATTTCTCCACGTCAACTACCCACAGGGTATTCAACACTACTTTTAGCGAATGCGGTCCTGTTAACTTGGGGGCGGTTGAAGCCCGAAACCTCACCTTTTCCGGTTATTCCGGAACGGATGGGGCTTTGAACTGGAATGGCTCGATTAATATCAAGAACAGCTCTTTCCTGGCAAACAGAAATGACGCAGGAACAGCGCACGCCATATACCACGGTTCGACCGGAACGTTCACATATGACAACCTTAAGTTTGCCGGAAACGATTATGATATCGAAAATGCTACGGCCGGTCTCGTCACCATAAACGCTGCAAATGGGGCGAACCCCTCCACTTATGAAAATACTGGTGGTGGGACAACCCAGATCCTTAACACCAAAACGCTGAGAGTGGAGGTTCTTGATTCAGGTGGAGCTGCCGTCGAGGGTACACAGGTTTGGATTCAAAAAGATCCCGGCGGTAACGCTGCGGCCGACTATGGCCACCCCGGCAACCCTTTTACGTCCGCTGCGGGCAATAACCAAGGAGATGGAGATTTCGTTGTAACAACTGGGGAAACCGTTCCGTCCGATCTACCCTCCTCAGGATGGATAGTGGTACATGATGTTTCGACCGGCGAACCGCAAAACTACCGTTATGCAAGCCGATCCGGCCAAACTTTTACTTTCAACACTAAGTTTGGACCCTATGCCTGCACGGGGGGAGGAACCTCTACTTCTCTTCAAGACACTGTAAACGATCTTACTAATCTCGTAGAAGGAGACACAGTCAGGAATGAAACCGATGGTAGCTGGGCGATTATTCTTGAAATCGTCGATGCAAACAACGCCACTACAACTGCCCTTCAGGGTGGAACAGATAATACTTGGACATCCGGTGATAACTATTCTGCCCATACGCTGGCGGTGAATTACGTCTCGGGAACGGACACGGCAACGGTTCCCCTAATGAACGAGGAAACCGATGTCAGCGGGATTGCTACGGAAAGCTACAACTACGGTACGGATAAGGATGTTATTGTAAGGGTTAGGCTTTCCTCCGGGGGAGGAATGGATTATCTCCCTTACAGTTCGAAACAGAAACTCACTGGCACTAGCAGTTATGCCTTGGATCTTTTGGTGTCGGTTGCAGAAGATACTATTAAGGCTTAAGGGGTCAAGCTGCTAATAATCCTCTGCGCTTCCGCGATAAGCGCATCGGCTTGCTCGTTGGTGATTCGATTTCCCCTCTGGTCCTCGACCGCGCAATTCGTTGGAGATTGGAAATTTGAAACTGGAATTTATTCTGCGTCAATCGCAAGATGCTCAATCTTCCTCAACCCTTTCTTATAATCCGCCTGATCCTCGTGAAATCCCTTAAACGCTCCGACCGATGGGAAGTATGACAAGATTTTGTCTTTTTCGACCGGGACCTCGGCTTCTTGTCCCAAGTAGTCCTGGTAGCTCGACCAGGGGTGTTCTTCCGGTTTAGGCGCCACACTCGCTATCACAGGATTGAGGTGTATATAACGGGCGAGGTGGATAAATAAGTTATCGTTTTTTATCTCGACCGCCTTGTAGCGCCCCTGCATCAAACCACCGACCCTCTCGTACTTCTCGTTAAAGTGCAGGGTATAGGCGTTGGTGAGCTGCTTTAGGAGCTTGGAAATCCCGTTTTTGGTTCTTTGTTTTAGGAGCAGATGAAAGTGGTTGGGCATCAGGCAATAGGCCAGGAGCTCGACCTCGTCGGTGAGGTTTTTTCCTACCAGCCTAAGCGGTAGCTCCGGGTCCCTCTCCAAGACCTCTTCGATAGGCCGAAGGTATAGGAACAAGTAACGCTGGAAGAGGTGATAGTCATACTCGTCTAAGAAGATATCGCGCTTCTCAACCCCGCGGTTAAAGACGTGGTAGTAAGCGTTTTCGCGGAAATTGCGGACGACGTACTTAGATGGCATTGTTCTTTCTCTTTATCACGTCAAAGACGGGACAAGATCGTAGAGCACAGTGATACGTCTTACTCTATCTCTTACTGCCAAGGCGAGTCAAGGGGTTGAACCCCGCTTTGGCGGTAGGGGTTGAACCCCTTATTGACAAGTAACCCTGTTGCTTCTGTATACTTTGGTCAGTACCTCTGCCCAACTTTTATTCTTGACCGATGTCAGACACAATTCTTGGCGGCGATATAACTGTCTACTACTCAGACGAGAACAGAAGAAAACAACTGGTCTGGACTGGCGGTGCTACAACCACCCATACCCTTAACGAAGTCTACTCCGCCCTGGCAAATCTCTTTGACGAATTAGGACAGATGGATGATGGTTCTGTTATGTCTGCTGAAACGCCGGTGGAGTATACGATCGGCATTATCGACGCGGGAGATTCCGACCCCTGGTACGTCACCTACGACTGTATGGAGCATATAACGAGCGGTGCTTTGAGAACGTCCTCTTGGACCCGCCAAACGGGTACTAATACTGGAATCGTTGTTGTTCCTGTTACCGCGGCTACGAATACCATTGTTACTGGTGATGTCGGCAACGACATATCCGGCGCCACCACCGGTAATGGCACTTTGCTTGAAGTAATTGATATTGGCGCCACTGATGACTATTTGGTCATCAGGCCAAATTCAAGTGTGGCCGGCGACGACTTTACTACCAACGGCCAAACCATTACTGAAGCTGGATCTTCCCACACAGCCACCCAATCTGGCGCGTCTTCTTTTACGGGCGAGCAGATTTGGGCCAACCTTTACAGCATTGGTACGATAGAACCCGATACCCATATCTACCTTTATCAAGGCACGGTTAGCGATGCTTCAAGAGCAAGAATAAGTTCTATAACCGATTCAACGCAAGACTGGTGGGGCGACGGCCACATAGATATTTGTGTCTACACTAAAGATTTCACGCAAGCCTCTTTCCCCATCATTGATGGCGGTTATATCAAGGCCTTTGCCAGAAAAGGTTCAACCTACTACGACAACTTTGAAACCGCTACATCAACCACATCTGGAGGGCGTAACCCCGTCCCTATCAACACCGCTACCGACTTGGACAACTCCACGGGTTATAAGTCCATTACTACCACAGCTGTTGCTACTGATGACTTTAACGTAGGCGATGAAATCAATGGGGCAACTTCCGGGGCGCGGGCGATTATCACTCAAATTGACGGCTCGTCACCAACTTATACTTTTCACTACTACTTGCTTGGCGACCCGCAGACTGATTTTCAAACCGCGGCAGAAACCGTTACTGACGTAGACGCCACTGGTTCGGCAACCAAGGATGGTAATGCACCAGCCAACCAAGGGCCAGCGCTTAACTCTTGGTTTACAAACAATACTCCACCTACAGTCACTCACGCTAATACAACTTTCGATGTTGACGACGATGGTACAGCCGAATACTACGGTATCACCATCGACTGTAACCAGAACCCTCTATCGGAAGTTTACGAGTGGTTAAAGTATATTACCCGAAACGGAGGTACAACTACCGCAAACACCGATGGGATCGAAGGTGAGCAATACGTTGGCGCAGAAGCCTATTTAGCATACACAGGGGCGGTCACAGGTTCGATAAACGAAGGTTCCGACGTAACCCAAGAAACATCCGGTGCGACTGGAATCGTCATCTCTCACGATACGACAAATAAAGTAATTCTTCTTAGAGATGTGAGGGGCACATTTGGAACCGGGGCAACCACCTACACCCTAACGGACAACGATACTTCCGGCACAGTTGAAATAGATTCTGCGGCAGCTAACTTTGCACCCAACAAACAGGTACCTTTTGGTTCATTCCCCGGTGGGGGTACCTTCTTCGGTGCCAGGGGTGTTTTGCTTACCGATTATGTATCCGCCGATGAAAATAATTTCTCGCTGGTTTCAGTGGACGGTGGTACTTATACAAGACCTCAAGCATATTCAATCACTGTTACACAGTTGGTTGGTACTAATGACCAGTCGGTCACAACCGATGACAGAGTTACGGTTTTCAGACTCACAGCTGAGGGTGGGAATATCGACAAGACAGAGTTCTCAGCGTCCGGTGGGGAATCGATCGGAGACGCTACTTTAACTGTAGATACAGCAATTCCCGCCGATGTGCCTGGTAAAACAACCGGAGGAGTGCTAAGAATAAGAGACGCTTCAGATAATAATGCCAACTACAGAATTAGATTCAGTTCGTGGTCGGGATCGGTCTTCACACTTGCAAATGCAACAGGAACAGCAACTGCAGGAACCAATACAACTACGATTGTCGATTCGGGAGCTTCGTTCAACACAACGGCCAGACGAGGAGACTTAGTATATAACACAACCGGCGGCGGTGCAGGTAAGGGGTATTCGTATGTTGCTTCGGTGGACTCAGATACACAGCTTACGCTTACAAGTGCTATTTCTGGTCAGATATCTGGCGATTCTTATGAACTTAACTGTGTACCGATTGCGATGAATACCGCAGACGATGTTTATATACCGCTTATTGACCAATACGCCACAGGCTCAACCGCTTCCGTCTCAATTATTTATGTATCACCAATCTATTTCAGGGCTAGGGTTAGAAATGTAGCCAATCCAACCCCAATCAAACCGTTTGAAGTTGATTCAGTACTTTCAGGTGCAAACACATCGGTCCAGACGGTCCGAACCGAGGATACAATTTACACTTAAATAAATGGTTGATGTTAATTACGATACTGATGCCTTAATGCGCGGCATCGAGGCAGCCAAAAGAAATATCGCAACCTTTGAGGAAGCGATACAAAGAGAAAAGAACACAATCGACGAGTACAGGGGATATATAAATATCCTCAGGCAAAAGAAAAAGGATCAGGGGGGAAAGAGTGTTACAGTTGATGAGCAAAAAGGAGGTGTAGCAAAAAATGGCGAAGAAAAAGACTAAAAAAACCAAAAAAGCCGAAGAGTTTGAACAGGCTGAAGAAGCGGAAACTAAAAAAACAAAACAAAAGCAGGAAATGGAAAAGACCATTTGGTCGGTAAGGGTCGGGTCACAAACCCTGTATAAAGTGGCCCTCGACGGTCGGACCAGGCTGGACAACATGTCGACGGAGGAAAATGAAAAAGTGGAAGAGGTTCTAAGCAAGGCTATCGGTGCTGTGGCGAAAATTCTCAAAGACCGGACTACCCAGCACGTCGTTAGGAAAAAGGAAGAAAGTGCAGTAACTGAAGCTTCGTATTCTGCGGGACCAATTTCTCGTTAGTACGTTATGCGGCATGGCTATTAGAAACGACCTCAGTGTTAACTGGGAAGTAAGTCCAAGGATTATTACCGTTGCTGCTCCCTCAACAACAATCTCCATCCAGGACCTTCACGATACTTGCAGAGACATCGAAGATAATTTACCGGAATCGACGCCGTTTGACCATTTAATTGATTCCGCTGGTAAGGAACCTTTGGGCGGTGGCGCATTCGTCGGGATAACGGCGACGCTGCAAAACGCCAAACTGGCGTTTGAATCAAGACCAGGTCCAACTTTTGTGTCCTGCACCGTATCGGGCGGCAATTTGGTGGCGGTGGACGCCAATGGAGATAATATGGATCCTATACAAACAACAGATTATACTCAAGTAACTATCGCTCAGTCTTCTTCGCCGACGATTGCTACTCCGCCCTCGGACTACGCCACCCTTTACATGATCGAATCTCTGCGAGGTCGTCACGCCACCATAGGTTCCGTTTACTACTGGGATCCTGTCGGCGGTGTCGATACCAACGACGGACTGACCCCATCAACTGCCGTAAAGACTTTTTCCCAGGCCCAAACCCTGGTGGCCGCTGGCAAGAGCGATATCATTTTTGCGCTGGCGACCGATCCCAGCGGAGTTACCACCGTGACCGAGAAAATCACCATCTCGACCGACAACCTCAAGCTACGAGGTCCTGGTTATTTCTTCCAATTCGTTCCGGGTAGCCCTGGGACGCCGACTGGGCAAATTACCGGCGATAACGTGGAGTTTTCCGGCTTTTACGTCACAACCGACGGAGCTGGGACCGATAACGGGATTACCGTAACGGGCGATAACGCCCTCATCAAAGACGTTTGGGTTAACAGCACGACCGCCAACGGAATAGATATCTCAAGCTCCCCCCGGACTACCATCGACACCTGCGCTATTGAAGATTGCGCCGGGATTGGAATTGCGGTTGGTGCATCAACCGCAACCACCAAAATCCGCCAGTGCATCATCTCCGGCAACGGGGGAGACGGTGCGGATCTTTCGGGCTCGAGTGTGGAAGATAACATCTTTGAAAACAACCTCATCTTCAATAACACCGGGTACGGTATCCACGTTGGGACCGGCGTCACGAGGACCGGAATACGGCTCCATCACACCTTCTCCGGCAATACCACTGGTAACCAGGGGCAGATCCAAGACGACGGCAGCGGGACGTTCATAGAAACCCCCGCCGGGGGGGAATCCGCCTCAGCGATTGCGGATGCAGTCTGGGACGAGCTTATATCCGACCACACCGGGACGGGATCGACCGGCAAGACGCTCCGCGACGCCAAGGTCAAAGCGACTTTAGCATCACTCAAATGATGCTAAAAGAGAGTAGAGAATAGAGAGTAGGAGTAGTTGGAGGAGAAGAGAACCGACTATTTCCGGTAGACCATAACGTAGAGCATTTTGATGATCTCGCCCGCTCTTCTCATTTGGGAAGTGATGCCAAACTGCTCACTTTGAGGGAAGTTTTTAGTTATTTCGTAGATCGTTTTAACTAACTCTACGGATTTTTTCCAAACCACTAGCTCCTTATAAGACTGGACTCCCATAACTAATTCCTATTTTCTACGCTCTGTCAACTTTTATCTAACTATTCTCTATTCCTATTCTCTACTCCTTTTCCAAACTGTTATACTCAGTTTGGAAATGTTCGGGAACATCGGCACCGGAGAGTTTTTAATCATTCTTGCGGTTTTGATCGCTATCTTTGGTAAAAAGAAGACGAGTGAGATCGCCCGCGACGCCGGTGAGGCGGGCCGCGAGCTAAGAAAAGTGCAGAAGGAAGCCGCGGAGGCGTTTGAAGAAATGCAAAAACCAGTAGACGAGTCCGCGCCTGAGGGCGCAAAACGAGAAGAAACTCCCTCAAAAGTTGAAGAGGAGTCAACCGTGAAAGGGGGTGAAGAGAGTGGTGCCTAGAATCGGCTTAGCCGAACTAATAATCCTGTCCACAATGCTTATGGTGTTTTTCGGGTCAAGGAAACTTCCCGAATTCATCAAGGGCGTCGCGGAGGGAGTTAGAGAATTCAAGAAGACTGCTGGAGAGTAAAGAGTAGTTTAATCTATACCCTCAATGTCCCCAGATAGTGAGCGAACTGTTGACGCGGGTTGGGAAGGAGCCGTGGATAGATACTACCCCTTCCTGATGGAAATCCGTAAAAGGCTCCAGGTGATGTTCGTCGTGTTTGTGGTCGCGGCTCTTTTGGGGTTTGTCTACTATGAGAAGATAGTGACTTTTAGTCTCACTATCTTTAGACTCGAAGGGGTAAATTTTGCCTTCACTTCGCCGTTTCAGTTTATTAACTTGGCGGTAAGTTCCGGATTGGCCGCGGGGATAATCGCCTCGCTGCCCTTGCTTCTGTTTCAGCTTTTTTCGTTTTTAAAGCCGGCTCTCAGTAAACGTGAGTACAGGTTTGTCTTGACCCTCTTGCCGCTGGCTATTCTTCTTTTCGTCACCGGGTTTTTCTACGGGGTCGCCGTGATGAAGTACGTGATAGGCCTCTTTTACCAGAACGTACTTCAGCTTTCTATAACCAACCTTTTGGATGTTTCGACATTTCTGTCGCAAATCATAGCCACCTCATCGTTGATGGGTGCGGCGTTTGAGTTCCCGATTGTTCTGACGGCGCTTGTGAATTTAAACGTCGTGGGCTACGACAAGATAGTTTCCCAGCGGCCGCTGGTCTATCTTATATGCTTGATTTTTGCCGCGCTTCTCCCCCCGACCGACATACTCTCCCTCGCTCTTCTAACCGTTCCTTTGATAGTCCTTTTTGAATCGACCTTGGCTCTCAACAGGGTGTTTTTAAAGGTTTAACCTCTCAGCTTAAGTGGGGAACAACCCGCTCGACTATCTGGGGCAATTCGAGCTCGCTTTTTATAAGGTAATCTGTAGCTCCCAATTTTTTTGCCTTTTCTTGAGCGGATTTTTCTTTGACAACGGTAAGAACGATCACCTTAATACCTTTGGTTTCTTCATTTTTTCTTAAAGCTTCCAGAACCTCGTAACCGCTCATTCCTGGCATTAAAAGATCAAGAAGGATAGCGTCTGGCTTTGTTTTATTGGCCATGGCGAGACCGGCTTTTCCGTCGTGGGCGATCTCAACCTTTAATCCTTCTTTCTCAAACGCGTTTTGGTAAAGCCCTGTTAAGAGGGGGCGGGTGATGAAAAGGCCAAGCCCGTCCCCTCGTCAACTCTGCTTGCGCTATTATACTTTACAGTATGATAGTACGACACCGGTTTACATTGTTTTGCTTTTGCGGTTGACTGGTAGTAACCAGCAAGATATACTTTGACTTAGAAAGGTTAGCTTCTTTGAGGTTGGTGGGTTCTGCCCACCAAGTTTTTTGAAAAAGCAAAATGGCTGTTACCGAATTTAGTGCTGCAATAAACCAACTGGCCGCGGAGCGGGGGGTCACTCCCGAGGCGGTTATCGAGGGCGTTAAGCAGGCCCTGGCCGCGGCGTACCGCAAGGATTTTGGGGAGAAGGAAGAGGAGGAGATAGAGGTCCAAATCGACGACAAAAGCGGCGAGGTCAAAATTATGAAGGAAGAAAAAGATGTAACGCCTCCGGGTTTCGGTCGTATAGCCGCCCAGACCGCAAAGCAGGTAATCTTACAAACCATTAGGGAGGAGGAGCGCCAATCAATCCGATCAGAGTTTGAGGAAAAGGTGGGGAGCATCGTCTCCGGCTACGTCTTTCGCGTCGACAAAGGGGTTATCTACGTCGATTTGGGAAAGACGCAGGGCATACTCCCACCATCTGAACTGATCGCGGGCGAGAGATACTCCTCCGGCCAGAGAATTAAGGCGCTGGTTAAAGAGGTAAAGGAGGGCTACCGGGGTCCCGAGATTATCCTATCGCGGACCGATCCGCGCTTTGTCAAAGAACTTTTTGCCTTGGAGGTTCCCGAGATTGCCCAGGGGGTCGTTAAGATAGAGGCGATAGCGCGGGAAGCCGGAAGACGAACCAAAATGGCGGTTTCCTCAAGTGAGGAGAAGGTGGACCCCGTGGGAAGCTGCGTCGGGCAGCGAGGGGTACGGGTACAGGCGGTAACTCGCGAGCTGGGGGAGGAGAAGGTCGATATAATTCCCTATTCCGGCGACGAGGAAATATTTATCGCCTCATCCCTTTCTCCCGCCAAGGCGCTTGATGTAAAACTTAAGGCGAAAACGCATACTGCTCAAGTGGAGGTTCCGGAGGATCAGCTCTCCTTGGCCATAGGCCGCGACGGTCAAAACGTACGCCTCGCGGCAAAACTCACCGGTTGGCGTATAGACATAAAGGGTGCCGGCGCCGTCTTTGCCGAGGATACACGGGGGGTGGAGCTTGTTGGGGTAGGGTTATCTCCTCGAGTCGTCAGGACGTTAACCGAGGTTGGAATTGAGACGACGCAAGCGCTTCGCGAAAAAAACGAGGAAGAGCTGTCTGCTATAAAGGGTTTAGGTCCCAAGTCGCTCGCGGAAATAAAAAATATCTTAGGGGGACTTAAGGAGAAGGGGGAAGGTGAGGAGAAGGTTGAGGAGGAGTCGAGCGAAGGTTAAGATGTTGTACCTTCCGGTCGATCAAAAATGGCAAAAAAAGAAGAGCGCAAAAAAACCGCAAAGCCAAAGCAGGAAACCAGACCACCGGTCGTGGTGGTTCTGGGTCACATAGACCACGGTAAAACCACCCTTTTGGACTACATACGAAAAGCACGCGTCGCAGCCGGTGAAGCAGGCGGCATTACTCAGGGTATTGGAGCTTACCAGGTAGAGGTGAAGGGTAAGAAAGGGGAGGTAAGGAAGATTACCTTTATAGACACGCCCGGACACGCGGCGTTTTCCAAGATGAGGGAACGAGGAGCGCGGGTAGCGGACGTTGCGGTTTTGGTAGTCGCGGGTGACGACGGCGTCAAACCCCAAACGGTAGAGGCAATCGCCCACGCCAAGGCGGCCGGTATACCCCTCGTCGTCGCCATAAACAAGATGGACGTGGCGCCGGCACAAGCCGCAACCAAAGTTAAAGGACAGCTCGCCAAGGAGGGTGTCGCTACCGAAGGTCAAGGGGGAGATACCCCCGTGGTTTCCGTATCCGCCAAGACGGGGAAGGGGGTCGAGGAGCTTTTGGAGATGATAACCCTGGTCTCCGAACTCGCCGAACTCAAATCCGATCCCACATCCACGCTCAAGGCGGTTGTTATAGAATCCCGCCTCTCTCCTCGCCAGGGCTCCTTGGCAACCCTTATTGTGCAGGACGGGACGCTTAGGGTGAGGGACGAGGTTTTTGCCGGGGAGGTTAAAGCCAAGGTCAAGGCACTGGTTGACGAGACGGGCAAGCGGGTGAAGGAAGCGGGCCCCGGAACTCCCGTCCAGGTCCTGGGTTTTGGGGACGTAGCGTCGGTTGGAGCGATTGTCGGTGAATCCCCGGCGGCAAAAGCAGAACCGGAGGAAGAGGAGCACGGCGCCGGGGAGGGTGAGGAGGACAGACTCAACCTCATCCTCAAGGCGGATACCCAAGGCGCTCTTGAGGCGCTGGAGCGGGCGATAGAGCAGCTCGAGGTTGAGGGTAAACATGCAAACTTACTTCTCAAAGGAGTTGGTCCTATTGGCGACTCCGACGTCAGACTTGCTTCAACCTCTGACGGGTTGATTTTGGGTTTTAACATCGTCCCGACAGCCGCGGCCGACCGACTGGCTCGTGATTTGGGGGTAGGGGTGCGAAGCTTCACGGTCATTTATGAGATGCTGGAGGTCGTCGAGAAGCTCCTGGCCGGAGCGCGAGCGATTGAGGAGAAGGAACGCGCGCCCCAAGCGGAGGTACTCAAGGTTTTTGAGCTTTTGAGCGGGGACCACGTAGCGGGGGTCAAAATCCTTAACGGTAAGTTCAAGTACAAAGACAGAGTGCGGGTTCTGCGCGACGAGGAGGAGAGTTACAAAGGGAGAATCCGCGGGCTTCGCATAGGCAAAGACGACGTTCCTGAGGTTTCCTCGAACCAAGAAGCCGGGATTCTGGTAAAACCCGATTTCGAATTCAAGAAGGGCGATATTCTCGTGTTAAACTCTTAAGTGAATGGCTAAAGCAAAAAAGGCAACCAAAACAGTAAAAAAGAAGAAGGCGACCGCTAAGCCAAAGCGCGAAAAGGAGGTCTTGCCGGAGGGTAAGAAGGAGCTCGTCGAGCTTGCGGCTATTCACAAGAAAGATACCGGATCTCCGGAAGTTCAAGTCGCAATCTTGACCAAGAGGATTCAACAACTTATAAGTCACCTCAAGATACACAAAAAGGATTCAAGCTCGCGTCGCGGGCTTTTGGGGTTGGTCAATAAGAGGAGAAAACTCTTAAGTTACCTCAAAAGAAGGGACGAAAGCAGATATAAAAAGATAACCAAAAAGCTGGGGCTTTCCAAGTAACCCTCTAGTCGTTTATACTTTAAGAACGAAAGAATGTAAAAGGTAGTTTGGATAGGAAGTAAGATTGGTACTCCCCGCTGCCTATTAACCCTAGAAATTAAGATAATGGCTACTTCGAAAAAAACAGTTATCAAAAAGGAGCTGCAGGTCGGTGGCCGGGCCCTTTCTCTGGAGTATGGAGAGATGGCGGGGCAGGCAAACGGCGCCGTTTTGGCCCGTTACGGCGATACCGTCGTTTTGGCGACCGCGACCGCCTCGGCTCCAAAAGAGGATGTGGGATTTTTCCCCTTGACGGTCGATTACGTCGAACGGCTTTACGCCGGAGGGCGCATCAAGGGCTCCCGGTTTGTCAAGCGTGAGGGTAAGCCCTCGGATGAAGCCATCTTGTCCGGACGCGTGATAGACAGAACCATACGCCCGCTTTTCCCAAAAGATTATAAGGACGAGGTTCAGGTGGTGGTGACCGTCTTGTCGGTTGATCTGGAGAACGACCCCGGAGTTTTGGGGGTTATAGCCGCCTCCGCCGCACTCTCCTGCTCCGATATTCCTTGGGACGGCCCGACAGCGGCGGTGCGGGTGGGGCGCTCTTCCGAGGGAGGTAATCCTCACGCTTTTATTCCAAACCCGACCCACGCGGAACTTGAGTTTTCCGACCTCGACCTTATCGCAAGCGGCACTGCCGATGCCGTCGTAATGGTTGAGGGTGGCGCGGATGAGGTTGGGGAGGATGTGGTGCTTGACGCGATTGAGTTTGCAAAAGAGGAGTTAAAGCCAATAGTCAAAACCATCGCCGATTTGAGTAAAGAGGTTGGGGCGAAAAAGAAGGAAATCGAGGTCGACGAGAACTTGGAAGTTTTGCGAGACGACGTGAAAGGCGAGGCGCTCACGCCTCTTAAAGGGATAGTCGAAAAAACCCAGACAAAAGAGGAGTTCAACGAGGCACTTGAATCCTTGTCGGAGGAGGTTTTTAAGAAGTTTGAAGGTACTTACCAGAAGGTAGCCATGGCGAACGCTTTGGGGGATCTGGTCAAGGACGCCGTTCGGGAGTTGGTCATAAAAGACAACAAGCGCACCGACGGGCGGAACTTTGACGAGGTTCGCCGTCTTTACATTAAAACCGGAGTTCTCCCCAGAACTCACGGTTCCGCCCTCTTCGAGCGTGGGGAGACTCAGGCCATGACCATCGCGACATTGGGTTCTACCTCTCTTGAACAGCTTATAGAAGGTCCTTTGGGTGAGGAGACCAAGCGCTACATCCACCACTACTACTTCCCGCCTTTCTCCGTCGGCGAGGTAGGGCGTATTGGGGCGCCGAATCGGCGCGAAATCGGGCACTCGGCTTTGGCGGAGCGTGCCTTGGAGCGTATGATACCGCCCGAGGAACAGTTTCCCTACACCATCCGTTTGGTCTCGGAGATCCTATCCTCAAACGGCTCGACCTCCATGGCCGCAACCTGCGGCTCGACCCTGGCTTTGATGGATGCGGGGGTCCCCATCAAGTCCCCGGTTTCTGGCGTCGCCATGGGGCTCTTTACCGACGGGAAGAAGGTTTCCGTCCTCACCGATATTACGGGTATCGAGGACCAGTGCGGGGATATGGATTTTAAGGTAGCGGGTACGGAGGAGGGGATAACCGCCATTCAGATGGATCTCAAGGTTAAAGGAATATCGGATGCGGTTATGAAGGAAGCGCTCGAGAAGGCGAAAAAGGCGCGCCTCGCGATTCTTGAGGAGATGCTCAAGGTGATAGGCAAACCTCGGGAAAAACTCTCCGAATATGCTCCTAAGGTCACCTCCTTCAAGATTCCGGTTGAGAAGATCGGCAACGTAATCGGCTCCGGCGGGCGAACCATAAAGGGCATTACCGACAAGACCGGGGCGGTAGTTGATATAGAAGAGGACGGGACGGTTACGGTCACGGCTCAGGAGGAGGAGAAAATTCACGAAGCAAAACAGCTCATCGAGGATCTGATTCGCGAGGTCGAGGTTGGGGAGGTCTTCGACGGGACGGTGAAGAGGGTGGTTGACTTTGGGGCGTTTGTGGAGATCTTGCCGGGGAAGGAAGGTTTGGTCCACGTCTCCGAGCTCTCTCACGGTTTTGTCTCCAACCCAAAGGACGTGGTTTCGGTAGGGGACAAGATAAAAGTGAAGGTTTTAGGAATTGATGAGCGCGGGCGGATCAACCTCTCCAAAAAAGCATTGGAGAAGGCTCCAAAGGGTGGTGATAAGCGAGGCAAAAGTGGGAGAAGAAAGCCGGTTGGCTATCGCACCCCGGATTACAGAAAGGGTGGCTACTCCCCATCCCGGCGCCCCGGGAGAGGCCCGAGGGGCTTCGGCCGTCGCTAGGGTACGTGTGAAGTTTTCATGAAAAAAAAGGAAGAGCTTCTATCCCAAGTTAATCGGGTTATTTCGACCTGTCAAAAGTGCCGACTTTGGCGAACCGCCACTAACGCGGTTGCCGGCGAAGGAAGTTCCGAGGCGAAGGTGATGTTCATCGGGGAGGCGCCCGGCTTTCACGAGGATAAATCCGGACGCCCTTTTGTCGGACGTGCCGGGGGGCTTCTCGATAACCTCCTTGCCAAAAACGGCTTGGTGCGAGAGGATGTTTTTATAACCAACGTCGTCAAACACCGCCCCCCGGATAACCGAGCCCCGATGAAGGATGAATCCAGGGCGTGCCTTCCTTACCTTATGCAGCAGATAAAGGTCGTGAACCCTGAGGTCATAGTCCCTCTGGGCCGCGCGGCTCTGGAGGTTTTTATCAAGGATAAAACGATAACCGAGTTTCACGGGAAAGCGTTCAAGGTGGGAAACAGGATTGTATTTCCTGTCTATCACCCCGCCGCTGCTTTGCGCTCCTCCGGCGTGCTTCGCGATCTGGAGCAAGACTTTGCCATGCTAAGGAAGGTCATCGCCGGAGACGTAACACCTGAGGAGGTGGAGATAGAGAACGGAAACCAAAATCAACTTAAGTTGATTTAGCTCACTGGCTAAGCAGTTGATTAGTTAATCGGATGGCACAAAAAACCAACAAACCAACAAAGCAATCAACCGCCCAACCACCCAGCTACCTGCGGTTTATACCGATTGGTGGGATGGGGGAGGTTACCAAGAATATGTACGTCTACGAGACCGCAAACGACCTGGTTGTGGTGGACTGCGGTATCGGATTCCCCGACGAGGAGGACGCGCCGGAAAACGAGCTTTTGATTCCGGATTTCTCCTACGTTTTAGCGAGCCGAAAGAAGTTCAGAGGTCTAATCATAACCCACGGGCACGAGGATCATATAGGTGCTATCCCGTATCTTTTGAAAAGAGTCAAGGTTCCCGTTTATGCGGCTAGGCTGCCTTTGGGGTTTATAAAGCAGAGACTAAAAGAGAAAGGTCCCAAGAGGGTGGACTTAAAGGAGATCCGCGAGGGTAAAAAGGTAAAGCTCGGGAGCGATTTTCAGTTTGAGTTCATTCGCCTGACGCACTCCATTCCCGATGCGATGGCCGTGGCGCTCGAGACGCCCTTTGGCTCGATCATACATACCGGCGACTTTAAACTCGACCCCACTCCTCTAGATCGCCGTCTTGCTCAACTTGGTCGGGTTGAGGAGTACGGGCGCCATGGCGTTCTTCTTCTGGTTTCCGATTCCCTTCGTTCGGAGCGACCGGGCTCTTCCCCCTCAGAGCGCATTGTAGGCGAGACATTTTTTAAGGAGATTCAAAAGACAAAGGGTCGGGTTTTTATAACCATGTTCTCCTCCGATATCTCGCGAATCCAACAGGCGCTTGATGTGGCTCAAGCACTTGGGAGAAAGGTCACTCTAGCTGGGCTTTCTTTGGAAAAAAGTTTTGAGGTTGCTCGTAATTTGGGGTACCTAACCATTCCTAAAGGGTTGGTTATATCTGACAAGAAGCTTAAAAAACTTCCCGTTTCAAGCCAGTTGATTTTGGTTTCCGGCTCCCAAGGTCAATCCAACTCCTCTCTTGCCAAGATGACTCGTGGGGAACACCGCACCTTTAAAATAGGTCAGGGGGACTTGGTAATCTTCTCCTCCGACCTTATACCGGGGAACGAGGGTCGGGTGTTGACTCTCCAAAGGAAGATTGAGGAGGTGGGGGCGAAGCTCCTCAATTTGGAAGATATACCAGAGATCCACGTTTCGGGACACGGTTACGCCGAGGACTTAAAGCGCATGATCTACGCGTCCCAAGCCGAATACTTGGTTCCAATTGGCGGGACCCCCGAGTCGATGAAAGAGTATGTGAAACTCGCCCGTGGATACAATTACGGCAAGGAGCAGGTCTTTCTTCTCGATAGCGGGGAGGTTCTGGAGTTTTACCACTACCGCGGCGGGGTCCAGGCTCGGGTTGCCGGTCGCGTAAATTTGCGGGAGATATCCGTTACTCAAGATTAGATTTAGCCCCTCAATCCTGTTGACTTTCCGTCTCTAATCCCGTAGTATATTAATATCGCTGTGGGCTTTGGAGTACAAATCAAGGAAGAAAGGGAGATAAGCGTATGGCCTGCACCTGTAGTCAATGCAGAAGCTTTCAAAAAGCGACTGCGCCAGAGGGTTTCCAAAGCGGTTACTGTGCTCTCCTGAAGAGAGCAACCACCGACGGCGACAGCTGTCAAAGTTTCAAGGCAGCAGGCGGCGTCTTTGCTGCCGACATCGGGATGGCCGTCGAACCAAATGGTTTGGTGGTCAACCGAAGTGACTTGAGGAGTTACACTGAGGTCTTCACCAAAGAAGTTTCAAAGGGTTTCGGCGAAAGCTAGGTTACCTTGCTCCTCCTAGCGCCACAGCGAAAAGGCGGTAGTTCCTTTCAGGGATTGCCGCCTCTTTCAGTTTTGAGGTGTTTATCCCATAACTTATAGTGCTTGACCTAACCTTCCGTCTTATGGTTTAATTTAAGTAGATAGTAAAAGCTCTGCCCTTTTTGGGCAGTTTTTATTTTTCGGAGAATTTAAGAGTCGGGAATTGGTTTCAAAAGTGTTGAGGTTAACTTCCGGAACTTAAAGCAGGACCGGTTCCTTGGAAGATCCCCGACTTAAGGCTTTTAGCTTTGGTCGGGGCCAGGAACTTGCTTAGGATAGCATAAATCTCGCTGTAGGCAAGTTTCTGGCCTCTTCCCTTTGAAAACCCCATAGCATGTGCTAGACTATAAGATAATTCAAACAAATCCTCACGAAAGGAGGTAAGACGTGACCGCCAAAACCAAGGTTCGCGGTCAGACCGAACGGCCAAATGGGCGCGGGCCGGGTAAGCTGGAGTTTAAGGGCGGAGATCGGATTAGCTTTGATGGTCAGGAAGACGTTCTGGTCATCACACTCCGGTGTCCTTTCTGCAACGGCAAGCCGGTCCCGACTCCAACCACTCGGGTGTGGAGACCCCACTTCAAACAACTCAAGAAAGCAATCGAAGTGGAACCCACCCTCGCGGATCTCATCGAAGTGATCGATCGCAACGGCAAACCGTTCGAGCGCCCTAAGCTTCTGTGTGGTCCTCACGGCCTGAAGGTAAAGGAAGCGGGGATTCGCACCGAGCGCTTTCACGAGATCCTTGAAGGTCGTCGCGCGAAACGCTTTGGAGACCTTGGCGCCGAGCTTCAAGATGCCAAGAAACGCCGAGGTTAGGCCGCAAGGCCCCGATTCGTTCCGACGATTCGGGGTCTTTCCTTTTACCAAATCATTTGGTATCCTAATAGCAGATGGCAAAAGTTCTGTACATACTTGAGGTTCTACCCCGGAAGGGGTCTTTAACCCGTTAGTATAGATTTGTCTTTTTAGGAGCTTTTGCCAGCCTCGGGCTGGCTTTTTTAATGTCAAGTCCGCGGGGCGTTAGCTCAATGGCAGAGCGCCTCGTTTGCAACGAGGAGGTTATCGGTTCAAGTCCGATACGCTCCACCAAGAGCACCTTAAAAGGTGAATACTTTTAGCTATCAATCAAGGGAGATTGATAGCGGAAAAGAAGGTCTTTTTATTAAGGCAGATGGTGAATGCCTTGGGGCAAGAAGCCGACGAAGGACGTGTGAGCCTGCGATAAGCCTCGGTAAGCTGGCAAAAAGCGCTATAGCCGGGGATTTCCGAATGGGGTAACCCACCGTTTTACGGTGCACTTAAGCCAAATTCCCGCCTTTCGGTGGGATACTAACTTAAGCTGCGGGAACTCAGCGAAGTGAAACATCTCAGTAGCTGGAGGAAAAGAAAGAGAAGTCCGCTTTTAGCGGACGGTTCTCCAAACGCTTGGCGTTTGGAGAATCTCGATCCCCTCAGTAGCGGCGAGCGAAAGGGGGTTAGTCCAAACCCTTGATTTTTCAAGGGGGTTGTGGGACCCGCGCAATGCCTGACAAAAAGTAGGAGAATGCTCTGGAAAGGGCGACCACAGAGGGTGATAGTCCCGTAACCGAAACTTTTAAGTCAGCTAGCGGGCATCCCGAGTACCACGGGATAGGTGAAAGCCTGTGGGAAGCTAGCCAAACCACTGGCTAAGACTAAATACTTCTTGCCACCGATAGTGAACCAGTACCGTGAGGGAAAGGTGAAAAGAACCCCGGTGAGGGGAGTGAAATAGAACCT
>CAYGCK010000008.1:0-11032 GCA_964348395.1 uncultured Candidatus Saccharibacteria bacterium
TTGCCGAGGTTAAACCCAACGTGACATCATCTTCAAAGACGTAGGAACCCGTTCCGGTGTCCCCATTGTTGAAGAGGTAAATATCGGTCACGTGGGTCGAGTCTATGCAATCGGTGCAGGTGAAAGTTCCCAGTACTGAAAGAGTAGCCCCAGAGTTTATAGTGAGCTCTGTCGAACTATTAAAGGTTAAAGTTCCCGAGGTAAAGAAATCGTTGGTATCGGAGCGCAGGAACTGCAGGGAATCCAACCCGTCTAGAGTGTCAGCATCGAGCCCTACCCCAGAAAAAGCAATCGTAACCGTGTTGGCGGCATCATCGGGAGTAATTATTATGTTTGCTCCCGCAATAAGGTCGATATTACCTTCGTTGTTAACAACCGAGTTGAGGGAGGAGAGGACAACCGGGGTTCCCGTAAAATTAGACCAGGAGAGATAGTAACTGCCGGGCTGGCCTTCCAAGGTATCGGCGTCGCCGCCTGTCGCGATCCCTCCCCCTCCGGTTCCGGTTACCCCGGAGGAGGTTCCGGAAACGACCAAATCCCCAACATTCAGCTGAGAAACCGTGATTGTAGAAGAAGACAAATCCGAAGTATCAATGCTATCCGCGATAATACTGCCCAGATAGGCGTCGCCCAGCGGGGAGATAAAGTAGTCATTCCCCTGGCCAAAAAACACCGTCCCCAAAAAGCGCGTGGTGTTTAACATCCCCTCCTCAAGAACCGTAAGAGTTTCGGCGACAAGTCCCGAGGTCTCCAAAGGAAACCTAAATCTTAGAGCCGAAATTACATTATTGGCCGTCTTGTACTCAGCAATGTCGTTTATGTCGACTATCGGAGAGAGGGGCGCGGGACCAAAAGCGCGTTTTAGCCTTTCCTTCCCCAAATCGGACATCAACATCCAAGAAGCTCCTAACGCCAGAAGAACTACCACAACAGGAACAACAACCGAAGACGCGAACTTGCGAATCTTTGGAAGGGGCGGGGGGCGGGGGGCCTCAACCGGTTCCACAGGGATCTTCGGCGGCTTCGGCGGCAAGGGTGGGAGCTCTCTTTTGGGTAGGGCGACCTTGGGTCTGGGAGGCGGAGCGGCGACCGGAACCTCTTCTTCCACCTCCTTGGAAACCAGTTTGTCCAGCTCCCCGGGGGTATACCGCCGCTGGCCGCCCTTGGTCCTTTCCGGTTCAATAATCCCCTCGCGCTCCCAGCGACGAAGAGTCTCGGGGTGGACCCCAACGTATTCCGCAGCCTCGGAGACGGCTAGTTTGGGCGGTTTTACTTCGCCCCTCCTGTAAGCCTCGAGTGTATCCACCGAGTAACGCCGCTGGCCGCCCTTGGTTCTAAAGGCTTTGAGTTTTCCCTGCTTGTCCCAACGGCGAAGGGTAGCGGGCGAAACGCCCAAAAAAGAGGCGGCGTCCGAAATAGATAAGGTTTTCTTTCCAGGCAGGATAGCAGTCATTAGGCAGGTCTGCAAACCCTCCCGACAATTTACAACTTTGCTTAGGTTTGCTTAGGGTCATTGTTAGCAGAAAGTTGGACATTAAGTCAATACCAAAAGAAGCACGGGAGGGCCCTGGGTTGAGTCGTAGTTCTATCCTGAACCTAGCAACGGGCAACAAGCATCGATAAATGACTGTGCTATACCGCAACGTTGTAATATCTGGATTGAAATAACTAAGAAAGGCCTATTTGAGCTTCTCGACAACCTGCTGTAACCCCTTACCAGAGCGGTGGATGAGATTGCTTAACCTGTTAATTGCGGTTGGGGTGAGGTTTAGAGCCTTGCTTATCTCTCGATAGGACTTGCCTCCATAGAGAAGTTTTAGGGCCGCCAGACGCTTGGAGAACATTCTAATTTCGGTCGGCGTGAAAAGTGCCGACAAAAGCGTCCAACGCTCCCCCTCGCTTAGGGAATTGAGGTTTTCGAAAAACTGCTCCTGCAGCCTCTTCTCCTGTTTTATGCTTGTCCTTTTCCTCGATACCTTTGTCACCTTAACCAAGTGGTCGGGGTAGCCCGACTCGAACGGGCGGCCTCACGCACCCGAAGCGTGCGCTCTACCAACTGAGCTATACCCCGGTGGTATATCCCTAGTATAATTAGACGCGATCTCTCGATCGCTAGCAATTATCCCTACGGTATAATTGTACCAGTTCGCCCTCGTAGCTCAACGGATAGAGCACTCCCCTCCTAAGGGAGCGATGCAGGTTCGATTCCCGCCGGGGGTACCATCAGAATGTTTGAGAAACTTCGAGAACTCGACTGGAAATTCATAATAGTTAGGACGCTCTCCAATATCCTTATTCTGGGAGCAATTGTCTACTTTGCGTCCGCTTTCTGGGATGTCGTGAAGCAAGAGGCACTCTTTGCTTATTGGCGCATTAGGGGGCAGGAATTCACGGTCGACGAGGTTCAGGAACCTCAGGAGGAAGAGGTCAGCCCGTTTGCAGGCCTCATAAAGCAGCCAACCCCCTTAAAAGTTACGCCTAAATCTACACAGTTCGGTGTAGTAATCGAGAAGATCGGAGTAAACGCTCCCGTTGTCGCGGACGTGTCGGTCGCCAAAAAAGGCGACTACCTTACAGCACTCGACCAAGGCGTAGCCCACGCCGAAGGGACCCCAAGACCGGGTCAACCTGGAAATACCTACCTTTTCGCACACTCCTCCTTAGACTTCTGGAATTACGGCCCCTACTCCGGGGTTTTTAACCTCCTTCGCAAGATTGAAACCGGCGATAGAATCGTGGTTTTTTACGAGGGCAAGCGCTTCGACTACTACGTCACGGGAAAGGAAACGGTTTCTGGATTCAACACGGAGCCCTTAACCCGCACCTTCACAACCCCACACCTAACGCTGCAAACCTGCGATCCTCCGGGAATAGCACTAAATAGATTGATCATTACCGCCGAACTGCGCCGACCTTAAAGACGCTCTGGCGCCTCCAGTCCAAGGAGAGTTAAACCGTTCTTGAGAACCTGGGCGGTTGCAGCGGTCAGCGCCAACCGGAGCTTTTTGGTTTTCTCATCTCCCGCTTTAATAACTGGGGCCCTAGCGTAAAAGCTGTTGAAGCGCGCGGCGAGTTCAAAAAGGTAGTTGCAAAGAAGGTTTGGCGAAAAAGTCTGAGCAGATTCTTCGATCACCTCCGGCAGAAGGTAGAGATACTTAATAAGGGGGCGTTCCAACTCGCCGACTATCGCCCCCCGGCTATCGACGACAGGTTTTTTAGCCTTTGCCTTTTTTAGAATTGAGTTCGCTCTAGCGTATGTATACTGGAGGTAGGGTCCGCTGTTCCCCTCCAGAACAAACATTTTTTCCCAGTCAAACACTATATCGGTCGACGGATGGTGAAGAAGGTCAAAATACTTGAGCGCCCCAATACCCACCGCCCGTGCTACCTCTTTCTTCTTTTTATTCGACAGACCGCGTCCGGTCTCCGACTCGTCGATGATTTTGCGGGCTCTTTTGACCGCCTCCATAATCACATCCTCAAGTTTTACGGTCTTCCCACGGCGCGTCGACATCTTTCCCGTCGCAAATCTAATTAGACCGTGTGCTACGTGGACGAGCTCTCGGCCCTCCACCCAACCCAGCGCCTTGGCGGCGGCGAAAAGTTGCTGGAAATGCAGTTTTTGATCGGCGCCGACCTCGTAGATAACCAAGCCCGGGTCCCAAGTTTTAATACGGTATTTAAGGGTCGCTAAATCGCGCGTAAAGTAGGTAGTCGCACCATCGCTTTTGACCAGTATCGCCGGAGGAAGACCGTCAAGTTCCACTATCTCCGCCCCCTCACTCTTCCTACTCAATTCTTTCTTCTTTACCTGCTTAATAACTTCGGACATCTTACCCTCGTAAAAACTTTCCCCCAAAGCCTTGTCTATCTTTACTCCCAAAAGCTCGTAAATCCTGTTGAACTCCTTCATCGAGACGTCGATCACTTTCTTCCAGATATCCCGCGCTTCTTTGTCCCCGTCCTCGAGCCTCTTGAACCACGCGCGTGCCTCGCCCGCAAGTTCAGGTTTGTCCTCGGCTTCTCGGTGGAAATCGGTATAGAGTTCCTCCAATTTCTCAATTGTCAGTTTGTCAATTGGCAAATGATAATTGTTAATTTGCGCCAACAGCGCCCCAAACTGCGTCCCCCAATCCCCGAGGTGGTTATCCCCTACCACCCTGTGACCCAGCGCTTCATAGAGGTTGTATAGGGCCTGTCCAATGATTGTGGAGCGCAGGTGTCCCACCCCAAAGCTTTTTGCGATGTTGGGAGCGGAGTAGTCTATGACAACCGTTTTGCCCCTACCCGTCTCTGAACTCCCATACTTGGCGGCCTTCTTGTTTATCTCGTTGACCCCCGCGAGAAGCGCTTCCTCCTTGATCCTGAAATTAATAAATCCAGGCAGGGCGGTTTCCACCGATTCCAGGTATGAAAGCTCCTGGCCCTCAATAGATCTGGCTAGTTTATCGGCAATGCTCGAGGGCTTCTCGTCAAGCCTGCCGGCTAAAACCATGGCGGCGTTTGTGGAGTAATCGCCGTGCTCCTCCTGAAGAGGGTGCTCAACAATTGGTTTGACATCGAGGTCATAAAATTCTTTGGCGGCTTTTCTGATCGCGCTCTTCAATCCCGATTTGAACTTGGCCATTGTAGTTATCTAGCAGTAGTGTACCAGAAATCCCGACCGTTGCTTCTGACGCTTACAGTCCCGTCGATATCGGTTCGCAAAACCGGCATCTCCAGCTCGGCCAGAAGACTCAGTGCTTGTGCATGCGGATGCCCGTAGCGGTTGTCTTTTCCTGATGAAATTATGGCAATATCTGGATTAGCAGTGCGCAAAAGCGGTTCATAGGTTCCGTCCCACGACCCATGATGTGCTATCTTTAGCACCTCAATATCATAATTGATAGGAAGTTGTCTTTGCACATCTGCCTCGGCGTCCCCCAGGAGTAAAACTTCAAAATCCAGATAGTCCAAAAGTAAAACCACCGATTCGTTGTTGATATTTTTGGCTTGAAAGTTAGCAGTTGGCCAAATTATGTGCAAAATGAGCTCTCCAACGCGTATCTGTCCCCCCGCGACCGCGTGCAGTATACGAGCACCCTCGGTTGCACTCATCTTCCGAAACTGCTCGTAACCCTGTGTCTCGTAAACGCTCGGGTAGTAAAGTATCCGTTTTATCTGGTAGCGCTCCAGAACGCTCAAAAGCCCCGTGAGATGGTCGGCGTGGGGGTGAGTCAGAACTAAAAGCTCTATTTCCCTGTCCCACGGGAGTAAATCGCGACCAAGGTGGTTTAAGATGTCCCGATTGGGATCCCCGTCGACCAAGATTTGGGTGTCGCCTTTTTCAATTAAAATAGCGTCGCCCTGCCCGACGTCATAAAACTGCACAGCAATGGAGTTTTCTCCAGATAAACCGGCAATAAACCGGGGGTGCAACCCCCACCAAACAAAAGCCGCTGTTACCAGTAAAAGTCCTAAAATCAGACGGTTTTGAGTTTTTCGCTGATATTTGGGATAGGAACCATAAACCACCTCCCAGAATCACAAAATAGAAAATAAGCGCGGTTACAGAAAAGGGATCTATCTCGAAATACCCCAAAGAAAGACGCGAGAAGAGCTGTACAATCCAGATAAAGTAGTCGAGCAACAACCGGATCGGAGTCATTATCAGGAACGCTAAATCCTTGATAAACATACCCACTGTGATTGTAACCAAGCCGAAATATGTAATAAACGGTACTATCCAAAGAATAAGGGTGTTCACAACGGGTGAGAGGAGCGAAACCTGCCCAAAACTGTAAGCGATAAGGGGCCAAACCGCAACTTGGGCCGCAAGAGTTGTCAGAAAATCCTCCCTAAATAAAGCTCCTTTTCCTGGTACAACCCTATCGAGCAACGGGTGGATGGTAATCAAGCCCAGGGTCGCCAGGACAGAAAGCTGAAAACTAAGTTCCGCCGCCCATTCAGGGTTGATAAGCAACATCACACCGATCGCCACAATAAAAGCACGGAAAGCGTCGCCCTGACGCCCTAATAGCGTTCCCAACAGAGCGATCGACCCCATAATCGCCGCCCGAACCACAGGCGCTTCCGGTCCCACGAGAAGAACAAACAGGAAGATAAAAACGGCCGTAATCAAAAATCTTATCTGGAGAGCAATGAATATCAGCACTCTAGCTAAAGTGTTGATAAGCACAGAAATATTGTATCCAGAAACCACGACGACATGGAGGGTTCCAGTAACCCGTAAGACCTCGTAGAAACCGGAGGGGAGCCCGGATTTTACCCCCAACACCATGCCCAAAAGGAGAGAGGCTTGAGGTTCCGGCAGGCTTTCCCGAACTAACGTGACGATTGACTCCCGTAAACTGTCGAGAAAAGGTAGCAGCATCGGCTATTGGACGGATATAAGATCTTTGATCCTCTCGAAGGTTTTTCGGACCAACGCCCGAGACGTTTTGAATCTCGGTCACGCTTTGAAAAGGGCCATATTTTTTCCCGATACTCGACTACCGCCTGGGCCTTGACGGTCCCGATACCAGGAAGAAGCTCGAGTTTCGAGGCGGAGGCGGCGTTGATGTTTATCCGCTCCTCCAAAGGGTTCGATTCGCTTTGAGCCAAACCGTGGTTATCCGCCGAGACCTCCTGAAAACCCGAGAACTGAATTGTATCGGGATCCTTGCGGAGCTCGACAAAACCAACACCCAAAGAAATACCCGAACCCAAGAGAATTAATCCCGATAGGGCGGTTATATAGCCCGGCGATGTTTTTCAATCAATTCCCCCAGCATTTTAAGCTGGGCAGGACTCAAGCAGTCACGAAGTTAATGAGATTATCTGCTACGTATATGGTTTTTGCAACTTTTCTCCCGTGAAGGTGGGGTTTGACGCTGTCGAGGTTTCGCGCTTTCTCCGAAACCTTCTCCTTTTTCGCTCCCGCCTCAACCTCCATCTTCCCCCGGATTTTCCCGTTAATTTGGATGACAATCGTCACCACTTCCTCCTTAATCAGTTTTGGGTCGAACTTGGGCCATTTTTGAAGATGAACGCTGTCATTCTCTCCAACTCCGTGCCAGAGCTCCTCGCTCAGGTGTGGCGCGTACGGGGCGAGAACCTTAAGAAACGTTTTCCAGCCTTCCCTTGCTACTTGATACTTACTACTTGCTACTTCATTTATGAACCCCATCATAGCCGCAACAGCTGTGTTGAACTTGAGAGAAAGCGTATCCTCCTCGACTTTCTTGATGAGTTGATGCAACTTTCTTTCCAACTCCTTGCTGCTAGCTACTGACTCCTGACTACCTACTGCTTGATGCGCCCTGTAAACCTTGTCTAAGAATCGCCGAACCCCCAAAACCCCTCTGAGATCCCAAACAATCACCTGGTCAAACGGTCCCATAAAAGCCTCATACATCCTAAACGTATCCGCCCCGAACTCGGATACCACTTCGTCAGGATTAACCACGTTTCCGCGAGATTTGCTCATGCGGTAGCCGTCAGGGCCCAAGACCACGCCGTGGGAGGTTCTCTTGGCGTAAGGTTCGGGATCGGGGACGAGTTTGAGATCGTAGAGGAACTTGTACCAGAAACGGGAGTAAAGAAGGTGGAGAGTGGTATGTTCCATCCCACCGTTGTACCAGTCGACCGGCATCCAGTAGGATAGCTTCTTTTTACCGGCGAACCTTCCCTTGTTTTGAGGGTCGACATAGCGGACAAAGTACCAGGAGGAGCCTGCCCAGTTAGGCATGGTGTCAGTCTCGCGTCTCGCCTGCGAACCACAGGAGGGACACTTGACCTCGACCCATTCATGAACCGCGGCCAGCGGAGATTCGCCCGTCTGGGTCGGCTTGTAACGCTTGACGTGGGGAAGCTCAACGGGAAGGTCTTTATCCGGAACAGGATTGATCTTGTGCTCTTTCCCGTCGATAACTGCGTAGTCGTATCCTTCCTTCAAACCTGACCTCTGGTCTCTGACCTCTGCTCTCTCCCAACATTTACTACAGTAAACGATTGGAATTGGCTCTCCCCAGTAGTGCTGTCGGGAGAAAACCCAATCCCGGAGCTTGTAGTCGATCGCGGGCTCGCCCAGTTTCTCCTTCTTGAGCCAAGCGTTTATCTTGGCAATCGCTTCCTTGGATTGCAAGCCGTTAAACCGAACGGAATTTATAAGCCTCCCTTCACCTTCGAACGGTTCCTTTGGAAAGTTAGATTCCTTATCGTTTTTGACGACCTCCTTTATGGGGATTTTGAATTTTTTAGCAAATTCAAAGTCGCGGCTGTCATGGGCAGGAACTCCCATGATCGCTCCTGTTCCGTAGCCCATCAAGACAAAATCCGAAACCCAAATAGGAATATCCTCTCCAGTTGTAGGGTGCTTAGCGTAAAGCCCGGTGAAAACCCCGGTTTTTTCCTTAGTTTCCTCTTGTCTCTGGAGCTCCGATTTGGCGAGTGCCTCTTCTATATAGCCGTGAACCTCCTTGTGTTCCCTTTTGGGTAGAAGTTCGAGATATTCCTGCGCTTTCTCAGGAGAAAGAACCAGAAAAGTAGCCCCGAATAAAGTGTCGGGGCGGGTGGTGAAGACCTCAATGAATTGACGGCTTAACGGTTTAACGACTGGAAATTTGATCCTCGCTCCCTCGGACCGCCCTATCCAGTTGACCTGTTGCGCTTTAATATCCTCCCGATAATCCACCTTGTCTAGATCCTTAAGGAGACGGTCGGCATACTCCGTAATCTTGAGGAGCCATTGACTCTGCATACGCCTGGTAACCGGGGTCCCGCAGCGCTCGCAGGCTCCCTGGACCACCTCCTCGTTAGCCAGGTTAATCTTGCACGAAGGGCACCAGTTCACAGGGATCTCTTTTTTGTACGCCAGACCCTTTTTAAAAAACTGCAGGAAAACCCACTGGGTCCACTTATAATACTCGGGGTCGGTTGTGGTTATTTCCCGATCCCAATCGAAGGACAGACCCCACGCTTTGGCCTGTTTTTTGGAGGTTTTAATATTTTCCTTGGTGGTTACCGCAGGGTGGATCCCCGTTCTTATCGCATAATTCTCGGCGGGGAGCCCGAAGGCGTCCCAACCAATTGGGAATAGAACGTTAAACCCCTGCATTCTTAAAAGCCTCGCGACGGCGTCGAAACAGGAGTAGCTTCGCCCGTGTCCGACGTGCAGCCGCTCCCCTGAGGGGTAGGGAAATTCGATCAAAATGTAGCGCTTAGGGCGTTTGCTAAAATCAACGGCTTTGTAGAGTCCTTTTTTCTCCCACTCCTTTCGCCATTTGGATTCGATTTTGCGGTGGTCGAAGGTTTCGGTCATATCAGGATGATGATAGCAGAAATGAGGAATTTATTCTCCACTCGTTCCTAACTATTGTTAGCGATCCCCGCAGATCGCGTCCAATAGCGGTCCTCGACTCACACCTGCGGTTTCGCTATTGACATTTCAAAGTTTTTTGTGCCATAGTTGGAATTGCCGTGACGGTAACGGCCCCGAAACGGCTTGGTTATGGGGAGCTGGGGCAACGTACCCCATAGCAATGTGGAGAAGAAGGCCGATAGCAACCTGCCTAAATGGAAAATAACCTGCTTGTCCCGAGAAAGATCGAGGGGCCTGAAAAACTCATTCCTGTTTCCGAGGTAGAACGCCGATCCGGCGTCTCCTACAACACCCTCCGCTACTACACCAAGATTGGACTTCTTCCCCATATGACTAGGAAATTACCCCACCCCGGGGCTCCTTCAACTGTTGGACATTATCCAGTATCTGTACTGGAAACCCTGGAAAAGATCGCTGAGTTCAAAAAACAGGGCTTAGACAACGAAACGATCAAAAAGGAGCTCCAAACCGCCCAAGTGAGCCCTTCTGCGGCTCCCCCTCCTGAAGAAACACCCTCAATCCCTCCAGTTCAGCCGTCTCCGCCCGCGACGCCTCCACCCTCACCTCCCCCACCAATCGACCTTATACCGCTCTTGCACGAAGGGCGAAAACAAAACGATTTGCTTGGTCAAATCTCTCATTTCTTAACCAACATGATTCACGAACCCCTTCCAAAGCGCGTGCCTTTGTGGTCCAAAGTCACAAGCCACACACTCACGCTCGTCTTGGTGTTTGGCGCCTTGCTAATTCTCTCGCTCGGTTTCTCCGACTTGACCCACGCACGCATCAAACGCATTTTCAGCGGGTTTTGGAACCAATACGTGGAGCGAATTTTGCCGGGCAACGCCCTTGGAATCCAACAAATCGATATTCCCATCGTGGACGTTAATGATGTACTAGAGTATCGCACCGGGTCTGTTAGGCTTGTTTCCAAGTTCCCCTTCGATGTTGATACCGTCTTTGCCAAAACAATCAACGCGTTTGAGAATGCAGTCTTTAACACAGGTCGTTTTTTGGGAACGGTGTTTTTTGGCACGACCGACGAGTATTTCATAAGCCCCATGGGTGTTGCCTCACTCAAAGATTTGCACGCAGTCTCCGTCACCACCACCTCACTCGGCGCCTCAAACGCCGAGGTGGGTGAGGTCACGGCGGAGTCGATAAACGTCAAAAACCTCACGGTCTCAGGCAGCACGGTTGGGGCGGGTGGAGGACCTGCCGCGGGCGGAAACGCGGATACGCTTGAAGGCCAGTCCGGCAACTATTATTTAAACTGGGTAAATTTTACCAACAAACCTATCATTCTCTCCTCTCTAGAGGGTGTCTCAAATAATGAGGGAAATATTGATCTCCTAGCCGGATCAAACATAATAATTACTCCTGATGATACCGCTAATACAATTACCATCGCCTCAACCGCAGGATCGGACGCCGATACCCTTGATGGATTGGACTCTCTGCAGTTCATGCGCTCCGATACCTCGGACTCTTTCACCTCCGGAACTTTGACGATTGCGGGTGGGACGACCTTGGATGTTTTAGGAACCTTCACTTGCACAGACTGTCTAAACGACACCCACATAACAGACATCTATCTCTTCAACAGCGGGGACGTCGCTACTGGCAATTACACTTTTGAAGATGACGTTACCTTGGGACTGACTTCTGCCG
>CAYGCK010000009.1:0-740 GCA_964348395.1 uncultured Candidatus Saccharibacteria bacterium
TTATACAAACCCCAACTATTTCATAACCCTCAGTAGCCTGCCAAGTTGCGGAATTCTGTCCTTCATCCTCGCCCGGAATTATTGTTACGGTAGCCGAACCGTCCGTGTACTCGTATCCCCCATCGACGTTGTACTTGACGTTACCATCTGGACAAACAGCACCCTCCCCATTAGCATAAGCAGGGTTAACCACTAAAGACGCGTAAGGCAAATATTGGACAACGACTAAAAGGAGCGAGGTTAAAAGAGAACTAACTTTTCTCTTCGTTTTGTAGCTCATAGCTTGAAGGACAGGAGGGCAAGAGTTGTGCCAATTATATTCCCCACATAGCACTTTTGTCAATAGTTTAACTTATGAGGATAGCCACAACGAAGCAAGGAAAATGAGCGCGAGGTGAAACGACTGGTCAACCCCAAGAAGAAGCCAAACGGGAATCTCCTTTTCTGTGAACTTCTTAATCTTGCGAATCCACCAAACCTCAAACCGCCGGTTATCCAAAAAAGCGTGGGTCACGACGCCTAAAAACAAGGTCGCCCACAAATTGGTGACCAAAGATACACCTGCCAAGTAAAGGGCGATAAAGATAAAAACGCTGTAGGAGAGAGCGTGGGCCAAAAGCGCCGCGAGGTTCTTGGACTTTTCGTTCGCCATCCAGGACGTCTGGACAATCCAATCCCCTACCAAGTGCCCGATAAAAAGGTAGATGAAAACCTCCGCCATATAAGGTTAAGGATAGCAA
>CAYGCK010000009.1:750-10981 GCA_964348395.1 uncultured Candidatus Saccharibacteria bacterium
TTCTTTTCCTTTATCTCGAGGAGCTTTTTCTTATCAGAACCCTGATAGTCGCAAATCGCGTCAATTACCTCCAAAACGTCGACCAGCTCCTCGACGTTCTCGTTCCCTATAAACTCGTAAACCTCCTCTTGGAGTTTTTCCTTGAGCTTTAGCCAGTACTCCCAATCGTCGGCGGTGTGGGTTTTAAATTCCCCGCCTTTTCCTTTTATATACTGCGGTATCTTGTCGCGGACCAGCTTGTCGTATTTCCTCACGCTAGTTATCACGAACTGGGAAGTTCGGGATAATGACACTTCTTATACTTTTTACCACTTCCGCACCAGCAGGGGTCGTTGCGGCCAATCTTCTTTTTAGGGGTTTGGGGTTTGGGGTTTGGGGTCTCCCTACCAGCTTCTTGTCGATAGTTGGCGGTGGGGTGCTGGAGAGCGACCTGGCGCCTCACGGGCGCGGGTACCTCCTCTTTCCTTTTAATCTCAATCTTCTCAAACCTATCGGCGACGGTTCCCCAAACCTCGTTTATGAACTTGTCAAAAAAGTCGCGCGCCTCGACCTTGTAGATAGCCAGCCGCTCCTGCTCGTTATTGCCCCGCAATCCCACACCACGGCGCAAATCGTCCATGGTGTCGATATGCTCCATCCACAAAACGTCGAAGGTCTGAAGCGCAATCTGGCGGGCTATAGCCGACCAATCGTCCCCAAACTCCTTCTTATAACCCTTCCAAATCCCCTCCACCTTATCGGAGAAAGGAGTGATCTTGTCCAGGAGAAACTCCCCCATCTGCCCGGTGTCTTCCAATAATTTTCTCCTTACCGCATAGGCAATCTCCCGGTGTCGGTTGGCAACATCGTCATACTCGACCAGGTGTTTTCGAATGTCGAAGTTGTAGCCCTCTACCCTCTTTTGCGCGTTCTCAATAGCGGAGGAGACCACGCGGCTCTCCAAAGGTACGTTCTCCTCAAGCCCAAATCTATCCATCATCCTCTCAACCGTCTCCCCGCCGAAAATACGCATCAGGTCATCCTGAAGCGAGACGAAAAACCGCGAGGAACCAGGATCCCCCTGGCGTCCGGAGCGCCCGCGAAGCTGGTTGTCGATACGGCGCGCCTCATGACGCTCGGTACCTATAACGTGCAATCCCCCGAGTTTGACCACACCATCGGCGAGCTTGATATCCACCCCTCGCCCGGCGATGTTGGTCGCGACCGTCACCGCCCCCCGCTCCCCCGCTCGGGCTATAATCTGAGCTTCCTTTTCGTGGTGCTTGGCGTTTAGGAGTTCGTGGCTTATATTCTTTCGCTTTAGGAGTTTGGAGAGAAGCTCGTTTTTCTCGATGGAGGTAGTACCGACCAAAACCGGCTGTCCCTTCTTGTTGCACTCCTCTATCTCCTGTGCAATCGCCTTAAATTTACCCGCGACCGTTTTGTAAACCACGTCCGCGTTGTCGGAGCGAATCATAGGTTCGTTGGTGGGAACGACCACGACGTCGAGGTTGTAGATTTTGTGAAACTCCTCTGCCTCAGTGGCCGCGGTTCCAGTCATACCGGCCAGCTTCTCATACATCCTAAAGTAGTTTTGGAAGGAGACGGTAGCTAACGTCTTGCTTTCTTTTTGGATAGGTACGTCCTCTTTGGCTTCTATCGCCTGGTGCAATCCCTCACTGTAGCGGCGCCCAAACATCAAGCGCCCGGTGAACTCGTCCACAATAATGACCTGGTTGTCCTTAACTATGTAGTCGCGGTCCTTAAGGTAAAGGGTGCGTGCCTTAAGGGCTTGCTCGATGTGGCGCACAGTTTCAAAATCCCGCTCGTAGAGGTTGCTCGTCCCCAACATCCGCTCGACCTTTCTCAAGCCGACCTCTGAAAGAGCGGCGCTGCGTGACTTTTCTTCTATTTCAAAGTCAATCTGGGGGGTAAGCTTCTCAACGAGCTTGGCGAACTCGTAGTACTTCTTTGTAGCCTCCTCCTGCGGAGCCGAGATAATAAGCGGGGTGCGCGCCTCGTCTATTAGAATGGAGTCCACCTCGTCCACAATCGCGAAATGATGAGCTCCCTCCTCTTCCATACCGTTTATCTGCACAATTTGGGAGGTTTCGCGAACCATATTATCGCGAAGATAATCAAAACCGAACTCGTTGTTAGTACCGTAGGTTATATCGGCCTGGTACGCCTCGCGCCGCGACACTTCCCTTAAGAAATGGCCTTGCCCTAATTCCAATTCTTCAGGAGTTTCAGTCCCCTCCTTGTTACTTGTTACTTGTGATTTGTTACTTGGGTCAAACAGATATGCCTTCTCGTGGTTTAGACAGCCAACCGATAAGCCCAACGCCTCAAAAATCGGCCCCATCCACTCGGTGTCCCTGCGAGCCAGATAGTCATTGACGGTGATAAGATGCGCGCCGCGTCTGTTAAGGGCATTGAGATAAAGAGCCAAAGTGGCGGATAAAGTTTTCCCCTCCCCAGTTTTCTGCTCGGCAATTTTGCCCTGGTGAAGAACCAAACCCGCGACCAGCTGAACATCGAAGTGGCGCATGCCCGTGGTGCGGCGCGAGGCCTCCCGCACTGCGGCAAACGCCTCGGGCAGTATGTCATCTAAGGATTCGCCTTTAGCGAGGCGTTTCTTAAACTCCTCGGTTTTGGCCTTGAGTTTGGTATCGGAGAGCTTCTTGACCTGGGGTTCGAGGGCGTTTACCTTCTTTACCGTGGGTTGGAGCCTTTTAAGCTCCCGCTCGTTGAAATCGAAAATCTTTTTCAGGAATGAAGGCATATATTATGAGTATACACGCCAAATCCATTGTCGTGCTAAACTTGATTTGCGGGATGTCAAATAAAAAATGGCTTCTCATCCTGATCCCCGTCTTGCTGATTCTTTTGATTATCTTCCTTTACTTCTGGCTGCCGCAGCAAAAAGCCCCGAGTGAGCAGATCCCGGAGGAAACTACCACCCCCTCCCAAACCTATACCGACTTTGAGGGAGAATTGTTGAGCGCAACTATTCCCGAAAACTGGACGGTGGTCGAGTACCAAGACGGCGCGGGTACCGACATGCTGGTTTCGGGGCAGACCTACACCGGCTTGACCGGACTCGAGGTCAAAAACCCCGCCGACGTTGTGGTCTTTAGCCTTAAAGGGGTCTACGGGATAGGGGGTATAGGGGGATGCCAAACGTACTTTAGGTTTGCCGACGACTCGACCACCTACTACAACGACGTGGTGGCGGCAAACGCCGAGGTGGGAATCCCAACGCCGACGGTGGTCGATTTAACCACCGCGACCTTCAGCGAAATAAATCTCTTCGACGCCAAGGTAAGACGGGTCGCAACCGAGCTCTACTGGGATACCGACCCCGTAACCTCAGAATTTGAAGCGGCTTGCGGAATCCAGGAAAACATTTTTGACTTCGGCGCACCGCAGTTTACGATCTCCTCGCCCTCCGGACCAGTGGGAGCGGGCATCTACCAATTTTCCGTCTTGGAAACGGCAACGGAGGAGGAACTGACCCAACTTGACGATATCCTTGATTCCCTTGAAATCCTGTGAGCTACCAACTCCTGGAGGATATAGCAACCGCCGATAGTGCGTATGAGGCAAAAGGTAAAAACCCGTCGGAACTTTTCTCATCCGCCGCTACCGCTCTGGAGGAGGTGCAGGTGGATACGAAGAAAATAGAGAGTAGAGAGAAGAGAGTAGTTAAATTGGAGAGTGGAACTCTCGAGAATCTGCTTTTCGATTTTCTGAATGAGCTCGTCTTCCTTAAAGATGCCGAAGGTTTGGTCTTCGGCGAGTTTGACCTTAAGATTAAAACCCTATCCCCCAACCGCCATTCTTTAACCGCTAAACTCGGCGGGGAGAAACTCGACCCAAAGCGTCATGAACTTAGAACCGATGTTAAGGCGGTGACCAAGCATATGTTTGGGATAAAGCAAGAGAACGGTACTTATAAAGCAATCGTGGTTTTGGATGTGTAGGCAGGAATAGGAGGCGATAAAGCCATGGATATAAAGAGACTACAAAAAATAAACGATTACATCTGGGAAATACCCAAAACTGCAAAGAAAGGCATGCGGGTTCCCGCGCGAATTTTCGGATCGGCGAAGCTCATCGAGGAAATGGATGAGGGAGTCTGGGAGCAGGTCACCGCGACCGCCACACTCCCTGGTTTGGTAGGAGCGGCGCTTGCCATGCCGGATGCGCACTGGGGCTACGGCGCCCCCATTGGCGCGGTCTTTGCAACCGACCCCGAGTGCGGCGGGGTAATCTCCCCCGGAGCGGTGGGATTTGACATAAACTGCGGGATGCGTCTTTTGACCACCAACCTCAAAGGGGACGAAGTCAAACCCAAAATCCAAGGGCTGGTCGACCTCCTCTTTGAAAAAATCCCCACCGGCGTCGGAGGAAAAGGCGTTTTGCGCCTGAACGATCGCGAGTTTAAGGAGCTTATGGTTGAGGGGGCAACCTGGATAATAAAAAAAGGCTTTGGCTGGGAAGAGGATCTTGAGTCGATCGAGGAAGGAGGAAAAATCGAAGGAGCCAATCCCGAAAAGGTATCCAAACGAGCGCTTGAGCGCGGACGAGCCCAGCTGGGAACATTGGGGAGCGGCAACCATTATCTTGAAGTGCAGATTATCGAGGAGATATTCGACCCCGAACAAGCCCAACGCTGGGATCTTACGGAGGGTCAAGTCGCGGTGATGATCCACTGCGGATCCCGTGGATTCGGTCACCAGATCGCGACCGACTACCTCAAGATTTTCGAAGACGCGATGCCCCGCTACAAAATACTCGTTCCCGACCCCCAACTCGCCGCCGTTCCCGCGAGCGAGGAGGAAGGGCAGGACTATTTCGCGGCGATGGCTTGTGCAGCCAATAACGCGTTTGCCAACCGACAGTTCATCACCCACCAGGTCCGCGAGGCGTTTGAGGAAATTTTCGAAAAAAGTGCAAAAGACCTGGGAATGGGCCTGATCTACGACGTAGCGCACAATATAGCTAAGCTGGAAAAACATTCAGTGAACAGCGATCAGAGAACAGTAGTTGTTCACAGGAAAGGAGCGACGCGAAGCTTCCCCGAGCAACCGGTCATAATCGGCGGGTCGATGGAAACCGGCTCCTACCTTTTGGTTGGCACAAACGACGCACTCAAACTTTCCTTCGGCTCGACCGCCCACGGCTCGGGGCGGACGATGAGTCGCGCCAAGGCAAAGCGCATGGTGCGGGGAGAAAAAATTCAAAAAAAGATGAAGGAACACGGTATCTACGTAAAATCGGCCTCCACGGTGGGCCTCGCCGAGGAGGCAGGGGCGGCTTACAAAAACATCTCAGAAGTGGTCGAGGCCGTCCGCGGAGCCGGTCTCTCCTCCCCCGTCGCGAGCTTTCGCCCTATCGGAAACATAAAGGGTTGAGTAAGTTACTTGAACAAGCGCAGCGGCAACTGCTAAATTAAGCGGAAGGTGACTACAAAACGCGCCAACTACCTTATTATCGCACTATCTATTTTAGGTATGGCGATAATGGCGTACCTTACATACCTTAAGTACTCGGCCGGAACTAGCGCCTTCTGCGACCTCACGGAAGGCATCTCCTGCTCGGCGGTCAACCAAAGCGTCTTTTCGGAATTTTTAGGTATTCCGGTAGCGATCTGGGGTTTTGCTTATTTCGCGGCGGTTCTTATACTCGTCCTAACCGGACTCGCTGGAGGTTTGACATATCCTCTCATAGTTCTTATGGCTTTGGCGTCGCTCACCTTTTCTCTGTACCTGAGCTACGTCGAGATCTTTATCCTAAAAACCATTTGTATTTTCTGCGAAACCTCCAAGGTTTTGATGTTTCTCGTGGGAGGAGTCGCCGGCTGGCAAGCGAGGTTGGCAAAAATTAAGGTCAAACCGTTGTGGTTGACTGGGGCTTTTTTGGTAGGACTCGCAGGAATAGGGATAATCTACTTCTCTCAGCAGAGTCTCACACCTAAAGAAAATTACGACGCGTTTGCCCAGTGTTTAACGGAGGAGGGATGGGCGATGTACGGCACCTACTGGTGCCCAAATTGCGCCCGCCAGAAAGCCTTGTTTGGAAACTCGTTCGCCTTCGTGGAGGAGGTCGAGTGCGACCCGCGGGGCGATAACCCCCAAACCGAGCGTTGTTTAACGAGAAGTATCGAAAAGACTCCCACCTGGATCAGAGAAAGCGAAGACAACAGCGCGGAATTTGAGCGGCACGTGGGCGTACAGTCTCTCGAGCGCTTGTCCGAGCTTTCGGGCTGTTCGCTTGAGTCGTCAGAATAATGATTACGGAGCTTACACTACCGATAGTTTTGGCGGCGGCGGCGGTCGATAGCATTAACCCCTGCGTCTTTGGGGTTTTGATATTTTTGATCGCCTATATGACCAAGGTCTTCAAAAGCCCCAAAAGGATGCTTCTGGGAGGGCTTATCTATACGGTTACGGTTTACCTGACTTATCTGGCTTTGGGGTTTGGAATTATAAGGGTAGCGGTCTCGGTGGGGATTTCCAATTTCTTCTACTTCCTTGCGGCCGGTATCGCAATTGCCGCGGGGCTTTTGGAGATAAAGGACTTTTTCTGGTATGGCAGAGGGTTTAGTCTCCAGCTCATCCCCGGAAGCGCACAGCGTATAAAGTTCTATGCCTCCCAAATGGAGAGGTTCGAAAAACGGCATCCGGCACTTTCTCTGCTGGTCGCCGCTTTCTTGGGGGTTTTCGTGGTTTTCGTCGAGCTCCCCTGCACCGGCGCCCCTTATTTCGCCATCCTGGCGCTTCTCGCCAAAGGCAAGTACGCAAGCGCGGTCCCCTACCTGCTGCTTTATAACCTGGTATTTATTACCCCACTTATCTTTATAATTGCACTCTCCTACTTTGGCACCTCCTCCGAGGCGATAGAAAACTGGAGAAAGAAGCACCGCCGCTTGATGCGCCTGGGGATCGGCTTGTTCCTCCTGGCTCTAGGTGCCTACATGATTTACTCGATTCGAGCCACCTTTTAAATCTCCCCAGAGCGAGGTATAATCCAAACAAGTCAGACAATACGAAAGGAGGGCAGACGTGGGTCTTTCGAAGGACGACAAGCTCATCTACGAAATCATAGCCGAAGCGGGCAAACCGCTCTCCAAGGCGGATATCAACATACTCTACCAAGAGAGGGTGTTGGATCTTATCGCGGGGGTTCCTGCCGCTCACCTCGACCCCAAGATCGACGAATCGCTTGAACGGTTGGAGCTGGTGGGGTTGGCGGTGTCGCAGGATGAACAATTCGCACCCTCTGTAAGTCTTCAACAAACGACGCTGGCGCTGGTCGACCTCGTGACGGAGGTGATAGAACTGACGGCTGAGCTCCACGCAAAAGAGAAAGCTCGTCAGGAAGAGTCCGAACCCGCCGACGAGACCAAAGAAAAAGAAGGTGAGTAAGTCCGTAACAAACGAAAGGAGCCCTGAAAAGCTAAAAGCTTCTCAGGGCTTTGCCTTTGGGTCAACCCCCTTCTTGATCTCAACCCGTATCTCGTCGTCTTCTGTGAGGACGGCGTTGCAGAAGTTACACACGACGCGAATGTACGGATTGAAACGCCCTACCTCTCCGCCCCACACCCCCGTTGGGCTAAGGGTGGCGATGGTGCAGGAGTACGCGTTGCCGTCGTCGTGCACGTGGTGGTAGACCACGCGCCCCAAGCCCGGTCCCTCGCCCAAAACGGTGCCGTCGATCCAATAACTCATCTCCCGTCTCCTTTCCCCAGGTTCCAAAATTATAAGGCCCTTTCGATTAGATCTCAAGGGACCTTTTTTCTCCCTTGGGAGAAAATAACACCGCTTTAGGGAAAGACGACGAGTTTTAGAGGCTAACTAGTATCTTTTGGTAATCGGCTACGAATGCGCGTTCGCCTTTTTGCACAACGTTATGACCCTCGGCTTCAAGATGTCTCTTTTGGCCCTCAACTCCCCCCGGATACTTGGGGTTTACTTCCCCACCTTGCCTCAAGGTCCGCCAATAGGCGGTCGTGTTTTTTGCCCCTTTCGCCTTTTGCTCCTCGGCGGCTTCGGCGGCGATACGGGCAAAAATACCACAGGTTATCGGACACCCTATGGTTGCGCCGTGCTTTTTGGCCAGCGTCTCGCGAATCTCATTGATAGTTGTGACGCGGCCTTTGGGAACTTTTCGCATCAGCTCGTCTACCTCCAGGGGCTTGGGGATTACAATCGTGCCCACTCCCCAGTATTTAGCTTGTTTGCTGGTTATCTTCCTTACCTTTGGGAGATCTTTTGAGTCGTGGAGTTTTTCTGTCCAGGTTTTCCTCTTGTAAACCACCGAATTTATTTTGCGCGAAAAATAAGCTGTTCAGCTAAAAACCCGTAACCGAATACGGCTTCCGCAACGTGCACAATTGTCGGGGCGGAGAAGAAAGGTCGATAGGTCAAAAGGGTATACGTCCCCAGGTAGGCAAGAAAAAGTGCTCCGGCGAAAAAGAAGATTTTTGGAACCTTAACTTCAAGATTCAGAAACCCCAAAACCGGCCAAAGAAGGATAAGAAACGACCAATAGGTAAAAGCGACAGCGCAAAAATTGGTGGTCATCCCCCAACCTATCGGCTCGCCGCCAACACTCCAAAGCCAAATGCTCAAAAGTACCGTGACGGCCAGAGCCGCAGGGTGCAAAAATATCGATTTCATCGGCTTCAGAATAGCAATTTCTATCGCTTAGCTTCCAAGAGACGGCGGAGGCGTACGGAAAGAAGTACAACTATAGCTGTGACTAAAACGGCGTATCCGAATTTATAGGCCAACCCCTCCTCTTGAGGGAAAAGTTTTGCAAAGAGGCTGCGGACGGCGTCGTTCCACGCCAAAGCCGCAACCAATCCCAAACCGCCGATCAGGAGCGTCAGCATTTGTTTCTTGATTTCGCGAACGTCTTTCTGAAAATCGGCCACGGTGTGAGATTTAACCCGTAAGGGATTCCATCTTGGCGCGGACGGCGTCCACTATGGATTGGGCGTCGGTTTCCTTGTCGTGCTCGGCCAGGTTATGCTTGGCCAAGTCCCGAGCGAGAGCCACGGCTGCGTCATCCAGGTCATGGGCGTGAACCCGCGCCACGTAAGGACAGTCGTCGCATTTGGCGGAATGGGTCGGTTGGGAATGGTCGTGGTGCATTTCTTCCATAACTGTCTTTCCAGTCTATCACAACACGAGTGGAGCGAGTCTAAATTAACTGCGCCCAAAAGCCTTTCGCAATTCAACCTTTGCCTGCTCCAAAATTTTCCTTTGGCGAGAGTTTAGATTTTTTCCGGCGCGGTTGATGTAGAAGTTAAGCATGCTCATCGCCGACTGAAACGGCGGGGCTTTTCGGCGTGTGCTCGCCTTCGCCGAGCGCTTTAGGGAAAGAGCGATTCTCTTGGGGTCATCCCACGTAAAAACTCCCCGTTCAAGATCCAAGGCGTCGCTTTTTCGCATAACCTCAGCGGACCATTTTCTCTTATCCTCGACCACAGATTTATTTTAACCCGAGATCCCTCTAACCCAAAAGAAAAAGCCCGCTCGTCCCCTTAAGCGGGCTTGGCGCCTACGCCACCTGGAAAAGAAGCATCACATCCTCGGCGGTTTCGGCCGAAAACAGTTGTTCGATGACCTCCTCGGGCGAAACCCCGTTTCGCTGGGCGACGTTTTGAATCTGCTCGACGACCAAATCCCCAGCGTCGCCGGCGTGACCGGCAGCCGATACGGAGGAGGCCCAGTAAAGAACTTCCCCTGCGAGCCTCTCTCCTTCGCCGGGGTGCTCCTCACCCCACCTAGAAGCCTCTTTGGCAAAAAGCACCCGAAGCTCTGCGGTCATTGAATTCTCCCTCCTTTCCTTGATTTTTGGTGGAATAAATATACCAACGCCCGACTACCCTGTCAAAGCTTCGGTGTTATTTTCGAGGCTAGACGAGAAAAGTAAGGTTTCTTGAGATTTAAGCGAAAGAGCCTTATAATTCAAGCGATGAAAAGTCTTGAATTAAAGCAGATCGAAGAGCTCAATAGCCCGACTTACGGGAGGTTGAAGCTCCCCCAGGTTATAGAGAGAATCATCGAGTTTGTGCAAGCCGAACCGGATCAGAAATACCGCATCATAATAGGCACCGACTCTCAGGACCATAACTCCAAGGGGACCGAGTTCGTGACCGCCCTCGTCGTCCATCGCGTCGGAGGAGGTGGTATTTACTTCTGGCGCGGATACCGCAAAACCCACCCCTACGCCATAA
>CAYGCK010000010.1:0-6116 GCA_964348395.1 uncultured Candidatus Saccharibacteria bacterium
TACCGCAACCGTCGTCAACGACAGTCCGCTGTGGCGAGCTATTCCCAAAACCGCGTTTCTTAAAATCCTACGAATCATACTTTCCTTTCTTTTGGTCGCGTACCAGCTTCCCTCCCTCCAAGCCTACAACTCGCCTGCCCAGCTTATCAACTATCTCCTTGGCGTGGGTCGCGACCAACACGGTAGTCCCCATCTCGTTAATCTTCTCCAAAAGCTTTATCGCAGACCAAGCGCTGTGGGGGTCGATGTTGCCGGTCGGCTCGTCCGCAACCAGAGCCTTGGGCTCCGGAGCCAACGCACGGGCGAAAGCCAGTCGCTGCCGCTCTCCTCCAGAGAGCTGGCTGGGGAAATGTTTGCCCCGATCTTCCAACCCGACCAGTGCCAAAACATGAGGAACGACCTCCTTGATCTCGGAATCCGGGCGCCCCAAAACCTCAAGCGCCAGGGCGACGTTTTCAAACGCTGTTTTTTCTTGAAGAAGTTTGTAATCCTGGTGCACAACCCCCAACTCGCGCCGGTGCTTTAGAAGGTCGCGCCCGCGAAGGGCCGCTATATCGCGCTCGCCAAAGTGAACCGCGCCCTCACTCGGCAGCTCCTCGCGGGTTAAAAGGCGAACCAGAGTGGTCTTCCCCGCTCCCGAAGGTCCAACCACAAATAAAAACTCCCCCGGGGAAACCGAAAATGTGACCTTGTCCAAGGCCACAGTACCGTCGGGGTAGTGTTTACTGACGTCTTCAAAGCGGATCATTTAATTCTGAGTTTGTTGACAAAGAGAATCTCGTTTCCGTCCTGGGCGTCTCTCACCACTACACCCTCGGCGGTGACCTGGGAATCGGAGAAGAATGTAAAGTCTATTTTTGAGCTTTTTAGCAAGACCTGTGCACCGTCGTCCTTCTCAAGGTAAAAGGTCGACCCGTCCCCCAGTGACTGGCGAACCACCCCTGAGTAGGAAACTATTTCGCTCGCTCCGCTTGAGGTGGTGGTCGCGGGAGTCTCGGATGCCCTGTAGGGTGAAAAAACAACCCCTATCAAAACCCCCAACGCGGCAAAGCCCACAGCTAGGGCGATAAGGAGAATTATAAGTTTCCTCTTGGAAAATTGGGAAAGCTTTTGCTCCGCCTGCGAGTAGCTTTGCAAAATGCGATCCACCCGGCTTTCAACTGAAGGGGTTTCCTTTTTTTCGGGCATCAAATTGATGATAACACTAAATTATATCGGCCTTCAGCTCGGCTTCGATAAAGCCGTCCAGCTCCCCGTCCAAAACCGCCTCCGGGTCGTGGGATTCAAAGTCGGTTCGCAAATCCTTAACCTGCTTGTAGGGGTGAAGAACGTAGGAGCGAATTTGGTTTCCCCAACCGGGGGTTAGATACTCTCCTCGAAGTTTGGCCTCCTTTTGCCTCCGCTCCTCTTCCGCCTTCTGATACAGCTTTGCCTTTAAGAGCTTGAGGGCGATCTCGCGGTTTCGCGCCTGGTAGCGCTCTGCTTGAGAGGAGACAACTAAACCAGTAGGTTTATGGCGAATCCTGACCGCGGTTTCTACCTTCTGGACGTTTTGGCCGCCGTGACCGGAGGCGCGGAAGGTTTCTATCTCCAAATCATCATCTTTTACCTCCACTTCGGGCATCTCCTCCAAGTCGGGGATCGCCTCGACCAAGGCGAAGGAGGTTTGGCGAAGATTTTGCGCGTTAAAAGGAGACTGACGAACCAGCCGGTGCACCCCCGCCTCGCGCTTTAGATATCCAAAAGCCAAGTTACCTTTTATCTCAAAGGTCACCGATTTAAAACCCGCCTCCTCCCCCGGACTCTGATCCAGTACCGCCACCTTCCAACCGCGCTGCTCGGCAAACCTCCGGTACATGCGGGCTAGCATGCCAACCCAGTCCTGGGCCTCGGTCCCGCCCTGGCCGGCGTGGACGGACAAGATGGCATCCCCCTTATCGTATGGCTCGGAAAGGTAGGTCTCAAGTTCCAGCTTCCCCACAATCTCCTCGGCTTTACCTCTATCCCCCGCCTCAAGCGCCTCCTCGGCCGCTTCCAGCTGGGCGATCTCCCCCTGAAGATCGGACAACCCTCGCATCACTCCTTGAGCGCGTTTTTTATCCTGCCAAAGGTCGCCCCTGGCAGCTTCTGCTTCGAGCTCCCGTAAATTCTTTTTCTTTTCCTCAAAGTCGATAGTTTCCTTTATCTGCTTTAAGCGCTTTTTCAAGTCTTCCATAGCGATTTAATTTTAACAGGAGAATTTCAAGAGCCTAGGAAATCCGAATCGAGGGTCACGGTTTGGCCTTCTTTTATCTCCCCGGCGAGCATTTTCTTAGCCAGAGGCGCCTCAACCTTGTCCTGCATCACCCGGGTCAAGGGACGGGCTCCCCATTGAGGGGCATAGCCTAAGTCGGCAATTTTGGCGACGAAATCCTCGGTCGGGGCGATTTTTATGTGTTTGGCGGCTAAGTCTTTCTCCAACCCTTTTATCTTGAGCTCGACTATTTTTATAAGGTTTTCTTGAGTTAGAGGTTTAAAGACCATAACCCCGTCAAAACGGTTTAAAAGCTCGGGCGGGAAGGTTTCTCTAAGAACCTCCAAGAAATCGTCCTTGAAATCTTCTATAGCTTTGCCCTCCCCTAAGCGGTCCTGGATGTATTTTGTCCCCGCGTTTGAGGTCGCAATTATTATGGTGTTGGTAAAATCCACGGTATCCCCCCGCCCGTCGGTCAAGCGCCCGTCGTCAAAAACCTGAAGGAACAGGTTTGATATTTGGGTGTGCGCCTTTTCAAACTCGTCTAAGAGAATCAAAGAGAACGGCCTCTGGCGAACCGCTTCGGTAAGCTGGCCCGGCTCCTGGGATTCGGAGCCCGGGGGCGAACCGATCAAGCGGTAGATGTTTTTGACGTCGGCGAACTCGCTCATATCGACCCGGATAAGAGCTTCTTTCCCTCCAAAATAGATATTGGCCAGGACTTTGGACAGCTCGGTCTTGCCTACCCCGGTCGGACCCACAAAAAGAAACGTCGCGATGGGCTTCTCCTCCTCCCTCAAACCCGCTCTCGCACGCCGCAGAGCGTCGGAGACCCCCTTGACCGCCTCCTCCTGGTTGATGAGACCTTTGTGAACCTCCTCCTCCAAGTTTAAAAGCTCCTTGGCTTCCTTTTGGGTTATGGCGGTCATCGGAACCTTTGTCTTTTGGGAAACCAGCTCCGCTATATCCTCCTCACCCACCACTCCCCCACCCCCCGCTTGCTTGCCGACTACCGTCTCCTCCAAAAGATCCATCGCCTTATCCGGAAGAACGCGCTCATAAATCAACCTATCCGACATCTCAACCGCCGCTTTTATCGCCGGGAAAGTAACCTTGACCTTCTTGCTCTCCTGCTCCATGGCTATGACCTCATACTCCAAGACCTCGACCGCCTCATCCGGCTGCGCTTCCGGCACCTCCACCAGCTCAAACACCTGAGCAAAAGCCTCGTTCGGCGCCAGGTATTTGCGGTAGTTTTCCCAAGAGGTTGCCCCCAAAAGCTGGAGCTTTCCGGTCTCAAGGTGGGGACGAAGCGAGCTAAAGACGAAGGCGGTCTCGACCTCCCCACCCGAGAGGATAAGGTTGTGAATCTCGTCTATAAAAAGTACTATCCCGCGAGACGCTTTTATCTCCTCGATTATCCCCTGCAACCGCTCCCCCAACTCGCCCTCGGTCTTGGCTCCCGCAACCAAAGAGCCCACATCAAGCTGAATGACGCGCTTACCGCGAAACGATTCAAACCTCGCACCCCTTATGATGTCTTGGGCGATTCCCCAGACCAGCGCCGTCTTGCCAGAGCCGGGAGGACCGACCAAAAGGACGTTGGCTTTTCGCTCCCGCCCCAAAACTCGAGCGGTCTCCTCCATAGGTTTTTCCTTGCCTATCATAAGCTTGAGGTGTCCTTTTGCCGCCTCCAAGGTCAGATCCTGGGAAAAACTGTCCAGAATGGGGGTAACCCTCCCGGTCCACCCGCGGTTCACCCCGCCTATGGGACCTACCTCATAATCTTTCTCCCAGATGAAGGGTACGTGCGCCCAGCCGTATCGACGAACCTGCCAGCGAAGCGTCCCCAAAGCATCTTGTGACCGGACGTCTGCGAGCTTGAAAAGCGCGGCGAGGATATGGTCCACCTCAACCGACTGGCTCCCAAGCTCGCGGGCCAGTTCGTAAGAGGTCTTGTATATCTCCTCAAGCGCCAACGAACCCAGTTTCTTCTCGGGTAACTCGTGAGGCCCCATCCTAAACAAAAACTCCGCGCCCTCGCGGGTTTTGGCGGCGCGGTCGAAAAGTCCCTTTGCGTCCCTGACACCTCTCACGAGGGTGCGCGCCTTACCTTTTGCAAAATCCAAGATGCGGAAACCCTGCTGCCAAGAGCCGTCGATTTTTCGGTGAGACTGGCCCAGGCGGGTGTAGAAGGTCACAACCCAAAGCAAAACCGCGACAAGCAAGGAGGTGGCGGGATAGTTGGTGAAAGACCATACCGGCGCGTAAATCCACAACAGAAAAAGGGCCAAAACGCTTAAAGCCCCCACAGATATGGTCAAAACTCCGACGAGGATCCGCCCAACCCTAAAAGGGAGGGCCAGGATTCGCCCCATTATGGAGTAGTCACCAAAAAGAGGAACGAAGAAAAACCGCAGATTCAGGGTCATCGCGGTCGACTGGTCGAGGTAGATGATTATCCTTATGAAGGTACGGGTGAAAAAGCGGACGCCTTCGACGTACCAAAAATAGGGAAGGTAGAAGAGAGTCTTTAACCAGTAGACCCCCTCTTGGGCGGTATGTCCCATATCACGCTGCGGCATCATCCACTATGATACAGGAGATGTCTCATTCGCGTAAACTTTTTAAAATTTCGATATTCTTGCGGTCGGGACCCCTCTTGTCGAAGCCGGGGGTTTCTATAATGAAGGGTAAATTCTTTAGGTCGGGATGGTTGAGGAGATTGCGGAAACCCTCGAGCCCTATCTCACCCTCGCCGATGTTTTCGTGGCGGTCGCGGTTTGAACCCAGAGGGGTCTTTGAATCGTTGGCGTGCACGCAAACCAACTTCTCCAAACCGACCTCGCGGTCAAATTCCGCGAGTGTCGCGTCCAACCCTTTTTTGGTTTTTAAGTTATAGCCGGACTCAAAGGCGTGAGCAGTGTCCAAGCACACAACCACGCGCGGGTTGTTGACCGCTTTTACTATCTTGCCCAGCTCTGAGAATTTGGAGCCTATCACCCCTCCGGCGCCCGCCGAGTTCTCCAGAATGAGTTTACCCATACCTTTTGACCTAAGAAGAATTTGATTTATAGCCTCAACCACCTGGGGCGCCGCCTTGGCAAAACCCCTGCCTTTATGGGAACCGACGTGGAAGATGACCCCCTCGACGCCCACGACCTTGCCGAACTTGAGGTATTGGGTGAGAGATCCAATAGAGTTTCCCAAGATGTAGGGGTTTGAGGACGCGAGGTTTATAAGGTATATAGAGTGCAAGAACACCGGGCCGATACCTTCCTTTTCGCGCTTTCTTAAAAAGCGGTCGACCTGCTCCAAAGGGAAGATGAAAGTTTGCCAGCTTTGGGGGGAGGAGCCAAAGATTTGGATGCAATTTGCCCCGATTTGAACCGCTCTATCTATCGCCCCGTCAAGCGCTCCAGCAATTGAAACGTGAGCTCCAGCCTTGAACGCCATTTAAGACATTTTACCCGACAAAAGGAAGAGCCCCGACCTGCCGCCAGCAAAGGGTCGGGGCTCGAAGGGCGGTTGCGGCGCGCGATCCTTAATGCTCTTCAGCCGAGCACATCGCCAACCGACCCCACTCGAAACTACAGCGCGCCAGGAGGAGGAAGAAGCGGTTCACTCAACCCATGCGCGGTAGCACCACTATGGTAGCAGGGGCAAAGACGTCAATCAAGCGCCCCTGCGCCTCGCGCTAAAGCGAGATGGTCGAAGGCGTCTTCCTCTCGAGCTACCTCCTGAGCCTCCTCAACGGTGATGACGTCGCGAGGGGTCCGCTTTACCCCTCCCGCTCGAAGCTGCGCCTCAAGATCGCCGTCGGAAGCCATCTCCACGTCAAGCTTGTCAATGGGGACAGCTCGTCTCTTAGCCATGTCTCAAA
>CAYGCK010000010.1:6126-8329 GCA_964348395.1 uncultured Candidatus Saccharibacteria bacterium
CTTTCTCTTTAAATGGGATAAGTTAGATTATAGGACAAATTGATAGAGGTGTAAAGGACATAGAACGTCCCAGGGAGTTAGGTGGATTCCTTAGCCCAACGGTTAGACTTGCGGCGAAGGATTAGACCGGTCTGGACGGCCAGCACTGCCAGAGCAATACCCCCAAGATAGGCCCCTGTGGCCGGCAGGACGGTCCCCCGCCTCTCCTCTCGGGCGGTCTCTATTCCCAAAACCTCGGGAACGGTCGAGAATCCAAGGTTAAGATTAAAACTTAGCTGCTTACCCTGCCAACTATTCCCCACATCCGCTAGCGAAACGTCAAAATCGTAGCTCCTCGTACCACCGGTGGGGATGGAGGAGAGGACAATAAAACCATCCGTCACCCACTCGGCAAAAGTTTTAGGACCGTAAAGGGGCGTGCTAGAACCGGTTTCTCTTACGATAACCTCCAGAAATTGGGAAAGCGGAGGGACAGAATCAGAAAAGGATGCGTTGGCGATCTCCACCGCAAAATTACGTTGTTCGGCATAGTTATTTTTTACTTTAATCGATCTTGAGACATTCCAGGTAGGATAGATATTGCTCTCAGAAAACAGCGGATCGGCCGTGCTCAAGGTGCATCCCCCTGTATCACAGCCAATCTCCATCTCCACCGCCCAAACCCTAGAAACGGAGAAAAGCAGAAGGAAAACAGCTGCTATGGACTTCACAAGTACCTTGAATGTGCTCATTTATTTACTCCTCACCCCAGGTTCCAGTGGAAAAACTGCCTTCCCCCACTTCTACCCGACTACTAAAGTAAGAACGGGATACACCAATCCCAACCAAGCTTAAAGCAAAAATTATTAGCAGTAATTTAAGAAGTTTAAAGCTCTGTTTCCTCATACTTCAGTGTTCTACACCTCCTTTGGTTTCTTAGCCCTTTTCCTTTTCTCTCGCCTGATCCTAACTAGCTCTTTTTTTATATTTAAAATCTCACTATAAATCAAAATCGTGGCCGGAATGACGATCAAGATAACCAGGCCTGGTACTGTTCTGGCAAAACTCACTGGGTAACCAATAAGTGGGACGCTGAAGATCACCTTTCCCAAAACCAATTCTCTGGTTACTGGTTCAGAATCGGGCGAGGGATTAAAGTCCCCTTTAGAGAGGTACACCACCTTTCCCTCCTCTTCTAATACCTTATAAATCCGATGAGTTATGGTACTTGTCGGCTTCTCTAAATAGCGCTCACTCGCACTTTTAAAGGTGATCACATCTCCTTCACGATATTCAGCCGCTGGTTTCACCAGGACAATGCTTCCGGCGGGGATGGTCGGAGCCATCGAACCGGATTGGACAGTGTAAAGGCGGATTCCGTTGGGGATCTCCAAAGCAGAGAGCGCCGTCACCAAGGCAATCACCGCTAAAGCGGCGATCACCACCCACTCCCCGATTTTTAATAAACGGCTCCAAGTAATCCTTCCCGTCCCAACCTCCTTGTTGCCACTTTTATTCTTCTTTTCCATAAGCAAACTCCAAAGCCCAGCCAGCTGCGCAAGAAAATTTTTGCGCAACTTTATTGAACCTTCAAGAACAGAAACTAAACCCTATAACGGTTTAGTCGTTGTCCGATTTGGCATCAACCACCTCGTCAAAGGTAACCGATGTACCCATTACATCATTGCCAGCCGAGGGATGAAGCATCAGCTTCTGACAGACACGCTCCGCATATCCGACACGGATGTTGTCTGGAGGACCAGACCCATCATCCTCGTTAGCCAAGTGCCAGTAAGCAATATTGCTAACTACCCGGCTTGAGGGATAGTTCTTGATGTAACCGTTGTAGATTACTCCCTCACCGGCATCACCATTGGTACAATCGCTATCCCAACCAGAGGTTTTTAGCGTGATCCACAGCTTATTCCAAAGTAGATCGTTACCACCGGTTTTGCTAAAGGAGATCTGTGCCTCAAAAGGCAACGAGCCTAGCTGGTTGTAGATATCCATGTATTCCCAACCAGTTGTATAACCGGGATAGGCATTACTAACACTGAAAGGCTTACCGGCCGACTCGTTAAGAGTAAGAATAACTGTGCCGGTGGCAAAGGTGTTACCAGTAATGGACTCCTGGTCGCTGAAAACGCTGTAGGTTGCGCCGGCAACGGTGGCAAGGGCTACAACGATTGTCAAAAAGCTTAAAATGACTCTCTTCACCTGTTAT
>CAYGCK010000011.1:0-7134 GCA_964348395.1 uncultured Candidatus Saccharibacteria bacterium
GGCTCGCCGTCAATCGCTACCTTGAGGTTTAGGGTGTTAGAATAGAGCTGATATGTTCTTCAATCTGCCCAGACTTAGGAAACACAAATTCCTACTTCGTTTTCCTTTAATCGTCATAGTACTCTTGGCTTTGGTTTCTGTAGGTATTTCATCCCCAAGTGCGGGTTTGTACGACCAATATAAGGATTTGCAGCGGAAGATAGAGGAGACTAAGCAAGAGATCGACAGGCTCCAAGGGGAAGAGAAATCATTAGCCAACCAGATTGCCTATTTGGACAACCAAATCTACCTAACGGAACTTGAAATCCAGGCTAAAGAGGAGGAGATAAAGATTTTGTCCGCAGATATTTCAGATCTTACGCTTCGCCTTGATAGGATTAGTGCTTTTCTCAACTATCAAGAGGAGGTTTTTGTAGCTCGGGCGCGTTCCGCCTACTCGTCAGACCAGCTCTCCCCTTTTGATATTGTTCTAGGAGCTGATCAGCTGGATGACGCTTTTCGGAAGATTAAATATTTGAGGGTTTTGGAGGCTCAAGATAGAGAAGTTCTTGAGCAGATGCAAGAAACCAAAACCAGTTTTAATGAGCAAAAAACCACTCTTGAGAACAAGAGGACCGAAGTCGAGCGCTTGAAAACCGAGGTCGAAGATCAGAAGATATCCTTGGAGAGACAGAGAGCGGACCGGGCTTATCTTCTGGATGTGACGCGAAACAGCGAAGAGCAGTACAAGCGATTGCTTGAGCAGCAACAGGCAGAACTCGCAGCTATTCAGGCTGCTCTGGCTGCACAAGGAGAACCGATAGGCCCCGTTTCGCGTGGGCAGATAATAGCTTGGGAGGGGAATACAGGCTGCGTCTGTTCTTATGAGTACGGTTGTAACCCTCAACCATGGCCGTATGGTAGCCACGTTCACTTCATGGTTGTAAAGAACGGCTACTTTGTTAACCCATTGCCATATTTAAACAGTGGTGCGCTGAAATGGCCAGAGGATATGTCTAGTGCTGTAGTTAAACAGTACTTTAGTTCAAGTCACCCCGCTATAGACTTCGCCTATCCGCGTTCGTTCTCAAAGTACTCTAGACCTATTTTTGCATCGGAGGGGGGCGATGCTTACAGATTCCAAGACGCATATGCTTATTGTTCCTGGGGCAATAATGGGGGTAGAGCGTATGGCGTAAAGGTGATTCACAACAATGGGTTGACGACTATTTACTATCACGTCCAAGCTCCTTCTAACTAACTACTCATTTGACACCTATCCCAAATGCGTTGACATTTGACGTACTCGTCAAATGCGTTACAATCTCACAAGGCGTTAGGTTTCTGGGACGCAATTAACAACCAAGAAGACCACTGTCTTGGAGGGAGAGAGGAACCTGTGGCAGCGCCTCAACCATGCGCTAAACTCCCAAAAACTGCTCACCTTGATGCGTCCCAAGGTGAGCAGATCTTTATTATTTGACGTATTTTTTAGATAGGTTAAAATTCTTTAAGTAGGGCAGGGCCGGTGACTTCCGATCGTGAGGAGAAGAAGAACCGGAACGCCTTATCTCCCCAAACCTGCTTGCCCTTGTGCGAAGCCGCTTTCGTGCACGGGTGAGCAGGTCGGTATCATCGCCGCAGGAGGAGTACAAGAACTACGCTTGGCTCCTCCTTTTCTTTTTTCATATGGTAAAATCTTATTCACCCGACGGGTGTCGCTGCCGCGGCATACGTTGGACGGGTGCCAGGTTTCTTGTGGGAGTGCCACAGGCAAGGGCCTCGGGACTCGGAACGTGGTGCCTTCGGTGGGCCCCGTCAGGTTACGGCGGACCGTCGAGAAAAAGGAGAAGGGTCTGTCGCGCTCCCCAGACCCAGCTCGAAAATCACGAGCCCGTTGGATGCAAATCTTCCTCGGGCTCTTTCCTTTTGTTGACAGGTCGTGCTCCTGAGCTTATACTGTTATCACCGATTAAGCGCCTCCGAGGTTGTATTCGCAGCTTGTTCCCCACAAGCTGCTACTTCCTCCGCTGATGAAGGCAGATGGTAGCTTGCCTCCTCGGATCGCGCTTTCCTTCGGTACGGGCCCGCGATCTCCAGATGCTCCTCATGCATCCGCGGGCCTTCTTCTTTTTAAAGCCCGAAGATGCGCTTGGTGCCGGGGATGGTGCGGGATCCATAGCCGCGCCGCGGCTTGGGTTTCTTTTTCTTTCCAACGGAACTGTCGATTTTGCTAAGTATTCCCAGGAGTCTAAGGGAATCCCTAAGAATGGTACTCATCCGAGATACGGTGGTGGAGATAACGTTGTACCTCTCTTGTATAATTTCATAGGTCGTTCCTTTCCCAAGTTCCATAAGTATCGCCAAACGCTTGGCGAGCATGGTTTTTTCCTGTGGGGTTAGGAGTTTGTCCAAAAACACAGCGCGATCCTCGGCGCTGAGCTTACCGAGCGCCGAAAACAGATTTCCTATTAGTTTCCTTTCAAAACTGGGTGATAGTGGTTTTCTCGATACTTTCGTCATCTTCTTTAAAGTTTCAAAAATCTGCTACGAAGTTGCTACGTTCTCCAGTATTTTATGCTAGGTACTATCATACTTTACAGTATAACAGTGCAACCAGTCAACCCCCATCCTATATCTGCTATTATACTTTACAGTATCATAGTATATGATACTGCTAGTGATCCAGCGAAAGCGATCACGTCCAGTATGATAGTTTGACGCTTGGGCAGAGCGCGGGACTTGACAAATTTTAGACCTAGGTGTAAATTTTGGACAACTTTAGCCCTGAGCTCACGTCTCTATAGTTCTTGGTGATTCAAGTATTTGTTTTATCTCGCGTCGAGTATACTTTCTCTACCTTCTCTCCCTTCTCTCCATACTCTGACATGTTTCCAGTTCAGTTCTTTTGTCCAAAAAAGCGCAAGGACTCGGCTTCAAGAAATTGGTTGGTGTTCTGCGTCAGAGGGTGGCGCCGTAGAAGAGTTCGGTGACGATGATGTAGGCGGTGTAACCCAGGACCAGGGCCAGCGACTCGATTTGGGAGAGGCGATATCCGGTTCGGACGAATTGGGTAAAGGCCGCAAGCGTCACAATGAGCGCGACGGCGCTTGTTATAAGAATATCCGGGCGCTCGAGCGTGATGGGGTGGATGAGCGCGGTTATTCCCAAAACCAGCGTCGAGTTGGTGACCGTACTGCCCAAGATATTACCCATCACAATCGCCCCTTTGCGCTCTCTCGCCGCCGTGATGGAGCTTGAAAGTTCCGGTAGCGAGGTTGCCAGGGCGACGATAAAAACCCCGATCAAAATACTCGGGATTCCAAGACCCAGTGCCAAGTCTTCGCCGGAGCGGACCAGGAAGTTGGCGCTCCCCAAAAGTATCAGCATCCCCAGGACAAAAAGCCCCAACTCCGCAATAAGCGATCTTTTGGTCCGGTGGTCGCGGGCCGCCTTGTGGTATTCGCGGCTTTGGGTTATGAGGTTATAGATGTAAAGCGCGAAGAAGAAAAGAAGTATCAAACCTTCCGTGCGGGTCAACTTGCCGTCGATAAGCATCACCAGGGGAACGAGGGCGATCAAGTCCATATAAAATATCTCTTGGTTTCTAACCTGAACCTGAATCCTCAAACCACCAGCTATCAAGGTTGCCAACCCCAGTACCAAGGTCATATTGGCGATATTGGACCCCACCACGTTCCCCAAAGATAACGTCGGATTCCCCGAAAGCGCGGCTAAGAATCCCACCACCAGCTCCGGCAGCGAGGTCGCAATAGCCATAAGGATAAACCCGACCAGATATTCGGAAACCTTAAGTTTTACGGCGATAACCGTCAGTTTTTCTATTAAAAAAACAGAAGCTCTTGCTAGGACAGCGGCGGAGGCGATAAGTATGGCAAAATTTAAGAGCATCGGGGCAATTTTATCGGATATGGTAGGGAAGGTGCAACGCAAAAGAAGGCGCTCTGCGGGGTTCAAGAGAACCCTTTCTTTGTGGCTCCCGCCTCTTTTGTGGATGGGTCTTATCTATTTTCTATCCTCGCGTCCTGGTTTAGCGATTGGGGAGGGCGCGGTGGACTTTTGGACCCGCAAACCTGCCCACGTGGGGGAGTACGCCGTGCTTTTTCTACTCCTTTACCGCGCGGTCGAGGGTGGGTTCGGCCGGACTTGGAAAGTATGGGAGCGCAACATGGGGGTATCCCTCTTGGCGTTTTTGTACGCCGTCTCGGACGAACTTCACCAATTTTTTGTCCCGCTACGCGAGGGAAAACTCGAGGATTTGGGATTTGATTTGTTGGGAATTTTGGTGGGATTTTTGGTCATTTGCTACCTCTCCAACAAAAGCCTCAAACCCCGTAAAAAGTAATCTTATAGCACTTGACTTCTATCCTATAGTATCCTATAATTAGAGTATAAGGTTAACAACCTAACCAAGCTCTCATCCAACCCAAGGAGGTCATAAGATGAAGCACTGGAAATGTCAGTTCTGCCGCTTCGAGAACATTCTTGCACTCCTGAGATGCCTCAAGTGCAAGGCTGCTCGCCCGGCCAACTGATCACCCAAAAGGGCAGATGTCTCAAACGACAGCTGCCCTTCATACTTTTTAGGCCATTTTTCTCCCGTAACCTCGTTTGACATGCAACCTATAGTATCTTATAATTAAAGTATAAGGTTAACAACCTAAAGCTCTCATCCCAACCTGAAGGAGGTCATAAGATGAAGCACTGGATTTGTCAGTTTTGCCAAGCCGAAAACATGATGCTTTTCAAGCGTTGTGAGTGCGGCGCGCGCAGACCGGAGCAGCCGAAGCAACCCAAAGTCGAGAAACCAGTTCTCGAACTCCAAGTTGCTCGCCGGCTTCGCACCTTCTGCCAAGCGAACTGACCCCAAAAGGGCAGATGTCTCAAACGACAGCTGCCCTTCATACTTTTTAGGGCTTTTTACCTTATGGAAATTGCTAAGATAAATCTGCGCAAGTTGCTGTCGGAGACCCTATCACGAACTGCAGATCGGGACAAGACGTTGTTCCAAAACGTCTTATAGTGTAAAATAATGGGAGAAATGATAAAAAAGACAGGCCGAAAAATCGTTCAATTTTGCGTTAAAAACGCGTGCTTTATTTTGCCCTACCCGGACAAGAGCACGCGCTCCCGGCTTCTTAAAAATTCCGCGCTTTTCCTGTACGTTTTGGTGCTCCTTTCCTTCCAGCTTTACATCTACCGTATCTCTCCTCAAATCTTGGGATTTGCGACCAATATTAATGTCGATACCCTCTACAGTTTGGTGAACCAGGAACGCGCCAAGGTGGGTCTATCCGCTCTATCCAGGAACTCCAAACTGGAGTCCGCCGCTTTGGGCAAGGCGCAGGATATGTTTGCCAAAAACTACTGGGCCCACTACGCTCCCGACGGCTCGACCACCCCGTGGCAGTTTATAACCTCCTCCGGCTACAGTTACAAGTACGCCGGGGAGAACCTGGCTAAGGATTTTGATACCTCTGCCGGCGTGGTCGCCGGTTGGATGGCCTCCTCCTCCCACAAGGCCAACGTCCTAAACACCAATTATCGCGACGTCGGGATGGTCGCCGTCAACGGAACGCTCCTTGGGGCGCAAACCACCCTTGTTGTGCAGATGCTCGCCTCGCCGGTCTCAACCACGACCGCGACCGTGCCGACGGGCGGGACTACGGGCCAAACCACGCCGACGACCGGCGGGGCGCAATCTCAACCAGAGCCAGAGCCGGAACCGGAGCCCAAGACCGTGGTCGGCCCGACCGAGGTCTTTGAGGAAGGGGAGGCGGTCTCCCAGCCCGCCGAGCTCGCCCAGGCGGAGATTACACCTCTTGAGCAGATAGTGCAGACCGTGAATCCGGTCTCCTCACCCAAAACCGTGCCGCTGGGGTTTGGGTTCTTCCTGGTGAGTCTTTTCGCGTTGGATGAGGTCTCTATGCTTCGGGGAGGTTTGACTAAGGAAGAGTGGCGGCGCACCGCCGAAAACATTGCGCATATGGTAATTTTGGGGTTGTTGATGGTTGCCGTCTGGCTAACCCGGGCCGGCGGGGTTCTGTAATGGCCGAGAAAAAAAGAATCAAAAAATCCGACGCTGCAAAGCCAAGGCCCTTTCTAAAAAGGAAAACGAGCCTTCTTCACATTCTTGTTTTGGGGGCGATTTTTACCCTGTCGCTTGTTGGTTTCTGGAAGTTTCAGGGGGCGGAGCTTTTACAGCTTTACGTGGTGTCGATTGGGGTCTTGATCTATATCGCGTGGGGGGTCGTCTACCACTTTTACCACGAGCGCTTGAGCTGGGGACTATTTTTGGAGTACGTCCTGGTCGGCGCTTTGGTTCTCCTTCTTTTCTTCTGGATGATTTTCTTCGCCTGAATCATTACGCTCGGATTTCAAGTTCTCGTTTCGCAAACTCGCCTCGCCTTCGGCTCGACACAGGAGTGAGGGTTTCCTTGCCCTGCTCTTTCCTGTGTCTCGTCCTCGTTCATACTCGGACGGGCTCGGACATTGCAAATCTGCGCTTTCTCGAAATTCTCGCTATCCGCAATTTAGACTCTCTTGTGCTACCCTAACGGTAGATAGCGTTTTACTATTTAAATGAGCCAGAAAAAGGTGGTTGTTCTGGGCGGAGGGACGGGAACCTACACCGTCCTTTCTGGTCTTAAAAGATATCCTCTGGAGGTGACCGCGGTCGTTTCCATGGCCGACTCTGGTGGTTCCGCTCGCAAAGAGCGGGACGAGTTTGGCCTTTTACCTGTTTCCGACGTGAGAAAAGCGCTTCTTGCGCTTTCGGAGGAGGATGGGCAGGAGGGGATGCTGCGGGAGCTTTTCAATTATCGGTTCTCACAGGGGACCGGCGTCGAGGGTACGACCTTTGGGAACCTTTTTCTGGTCGCCTTAGCCAACATCCTAGGTTCCCAGGAGAAGGCAATAAAGGAGATGGGTAGGGTCTTGCGGATAAAAGGCCGCGTTTTGCCCGTAACGCTGGACGAGACCAACCTGGTTGCCGAGTATGACGAGGGGGTGACCGTGGTCGGCGAGCACGCCATAGACGAACCACGCCACGACGGACGCCTCGCTATCAGAAATGTCTATCTTCTACCCGCCGTCAAGGCCAATCCCCAAGCCGTTGCCGCCATAAAAAAGGCC